>CAVHBE010000178.1:3921-5284 GCA_963634045.1 Methanobrevibacter smithii | reverse complement strand
CTTGGTAAACGAGATGATGTAGCGGTGCGCCATCTTCTTGCCGTAGCGCTTTTGGATGGAACCGATGGCACGGAAGGTGTCGATGACCTCGCGCGTCATGGGCTGCAGGTCGCCATGGATACCGTTCTCGTGGATATCCTTGAGGGCGCGGGCGTGCACCACGGAGTGCTGACGGAACTCCATCTCGACCATATGGAAGCCGAAGGACTCGACCTGCCAGATGATGGTCTGGACCGGGCCGTAGGCAGCACGGACGGCACCGCAGGCGGCCAGCGAGCGCTGGACGACGCGCAGGTCCTCCAGGAACTCATCGGCGCTGTGGTACATGGTGTCGGTGATACGGCGCACGGTGGCGTTCAGACGGTCGGCCATGACAAGCATGACGGCGCGATGCGGCTCGTGCTCGGAGATCAGCTCGGCGCGGGCCGTGTACCGAGGGCTCATCTCGACCTGATGGTTCCACAGGTTGATGAGCTCGGCAGACGGCTTGCTGTAGGTGGCCTCGAGCGTGAGGTTGCGGCCAATGTGGCGGCACTTGTCCTCGAGCTTGAGCACCATGTGGGTGAAGTACTTGGCGGCGACCTCACGGCTCACCTTGGCGGTGACGTTGGGGTTACCGTCGCGGTCGGAACCGATCCAGCTGCCGGGATGGAAGAACGCCGGGCACAGCGGCGGCACGGTACCGGCCTTGTCGCCCAGCACCCAGTCGTCAAAGCGACGATAGATGACGGGGATGACGTCGAACAGCGTGTTATCGAAGATGTCGATGATGGTATCGGCTTCCTCGACCGGCGTGGGCTTCTTGAGCGCGATGGGGCTCGTACGCACCAGGGCGTCGATCTCCTGCAGCATATGGCGCTCGTTCTCCACCAGGTCGGAGCCGCCCAGACGCGGACGCTCCTCCAGCAGGTTAGAGATACGGCGAATCTTGCCCTCGACGGCCTTACGACGGGCCTCGGTGGGATGCGCGGTAAAGACGGGGTGGAACTCAAGCTTGCCGAGCAGCTCGTTGGCGCCCTCGACGCCCAGCTCATTCACCAGCTGGTGATAGGCGACGGTGAGCTCGTTGGCGGGATCGACCTCGGTATCGGTCGACGCACCGGCCTCGCGCTCGCGCAGCTGCGCCACACGGTAGTTCTCCTCCGACAGGTTTGCCAGATGGAAGAAACTCGTAAAGGCGCGGACAATGACCTGCTGCTTATCGAGCGGCAGGCTGTCGATCAGATCGACGACCTCACGAAATGCCACGGCGGTGGGCTCGTCGGCGGTGGGCACGCCCTGCTCGTCGACGGCCTCGTCGGCAGCGCGGGTACCGGGGTTGCCGGCATTGACCACAATCTCGGCCGACAGGATCTTGTCGAAC
>CAVHBE010000178.1:0-3911 GCA_963634045.1 Methanobrevibacter smithii | reverse complement strand
GAACAGGTCCGCGATCTCGGGATCATACTCGCTAAGCACACGACGCTCCAGGCGCAGGAACAGCGCCAGATTATCGCGCAGCTCCTCGGGGATCTCGATCTCGGCGAGACGCTCCCTGGACTCGGCATTCGAGCCGATTCGGTTAACGAGGCGGTTGACCACGGCAGCGACGCGCGCCGCGGCTTCGGGTACAGACTGGTTGCTTAGGTTCTCAGCCACGTTTCCTCCCATTCCTCCTTCTATGCACGTAACATGCGATATTCATTATAGGCACTCGGCAAAAACTTTCGGCGCTGATTGCGCTTTACCACACAAAAGTATTTTCTGCATTGCAAGGGTTTTGCCCTAAATGGTCGTATTTCTCGGTGGGCGGCATACGCAAACGGGGGCATTCCGCATAAAAGCGAAACACCCCCGTAACAATCGCTCGCCGCGAGCGGGACATGTTAGCGGGTCCGCAGCTCAAAAAGATGCGCTACAGGCGCTCGCGAACCGCCTCGACGACGTTGGCCAGATCGGCAAGGACCTCTTCATGGCTCTCCATGTCGCGCACCTTGACCTTGCCGGCGGCAAGCTCGTCGCCGCCCAGGACCAGGATGAGCTTGGCGCCTACCTTATCGGCCTGCTTAAACTGAGCCTTGAGCGAACGGCCCTGATAGTCGGCCTCGGTCACGATACCTGCGGCGCGAAGCTCCTGCGTAATGGCAAAGACGTTCTGGCGCAGTTCCTTGCCGGCATTGGCGACATAGACGCACGGGGCCTCATCGGCACCCAAATCGCTGCCAAAGGCCTGCAGGGCCAGCAGGGCGCGCTCAAAACCGACGGCAAAGCCGACGCCTGCCGTGGGCTTGCCACCCTCGAGCTCGACCAAGCCGTCATAGCGACCGCCACCACCGATGGAGCCGACACCGGCGCCGGGAGCCTCGACCTCAAAGACGGTACGGGTGTAGTAGTCCAGGCCGCGCACCAGAGTGGGATCCTCAACATACTCGATACCCGCCGCATCCAAATAGCGCTTGACCTGCTCGTAGTGCTCGCGGCACTCATCGCACAGGTTGTCGCCCATCAGCGGGGCCTCGGCCATGATCTCGCGGCAGTGATCGTTCTTGCAGTCGAAGGCGCGCAGCGGGTTAAGCTCGGCGCGCTCGCGGCACTCATCGCACATCTCGTCGGCGTGATCGAGAATAAACTGCTTGACCTGCTCGCGATAGGCCGGACGGCATTGGGCATCGCCCATCGAGTTAATGAGTAGACGAAGCTTGGAAAGATCGAAGCCCAGGCGTTTGTAGAACTCCATGAGCATAATGATGCACTCGGCGTCCGCCGCCGGATCGGGAGCACCGAGCCACTCGATGCCCACCTGATGGAACTGACGCAGACGGCCCTTCTGGGGGCGCTCGCCGCGGAACATGGCCTCGGCGTAGTAAGCCTTAAACGGCGTGGAGCCCTGGGGCACCAGGTTGTTCTCCACGACGGCGCGCACCACACCGGCCGTGCCCTCGGGACGAAGCGCCAGGCGCTGCTTGGGCTTGAGCTTGGTGTCGGTGCCCTCAGTAAAGACGCGCTCCAGGTTGGCGCCGCTAAAGACGCGGAACATCTCCTTGCGCACGACGTCGGTCGACTGGCCGATGCCGTGGACAAAGACGTCCACCTGCTCGATTGCGGGCGTCTCGATAGGCTTAAAGCCAAACGGCTCGAATACGCCGGCCGCAATCTGCTGCATCTTTTGCCAAGCGCGCATCTCGGCGCCGATAAGGTCGCGGGTTCCCTCCGCCTTCTGTGCCTGCATGGGCAAACACCTTTCTTTTAGTATCGCGTCATAGGTAGTGGACATTATACGGCACAAAGCAGCAACGCGGCGGCGCGTCTGACCGAACGAGGGTATGGGGACTCGTTCGGCCAGACGCGCCGCCGCGGTTTGTGATCCCTTTTACTCCGTCCCCTTCGGATCACGTGATCCCTTGGGGGCAGAGGAAAAGGGGTCGTTTCGCAGGCCCGTGGCTGCCTTGGAAACCGAATGACGGTACGAGCATCCATTCGGCTTCCAAGGCAGCCACGGGCAGAACAGGCAAACAGGAATAGGCGGCGACGCGCTACTCCCCCGCCACACTCGCGCGCAGCTTGGCAGCGATGGGCTCGGACGCCAGCAGGAACACGAGCATAACTACAGAGCACACCAGGCACACGATCCAGGTGCTCGCAAAGGAGCCCGTAGCGTCGAACAGCACACCCGAGACGATGGCGCCCACGGTGCCGCCGACCATCTCGAGCGAGGTAATGGTGCCCGTGACCTTACCCAGGTCGGCCATGCCAAACTGCTTAGACGCAGCGATAGTGGGCGTAATGGTGCCCATGCACGTTCCGATACCAAAGCTAATGGCAGCCACGATGGGGCCAAGGTCGGTTGCGGGGAAGCACAGGGCGAAGCAGGCGACGATGCACGCAACAAACCCCAACACATTGCCAAAACGCAGGCCAAATCGATCATAGATGGCGCCAAGGGAGATCTTGGCGATAACGACGGTAACCATGTAGGTCGAAAGCACGGTGCCTGCCCACATGGGGTCGTGGCCGCCCGTGACGATCTTGGCGCCGTTGACGGTGACGCTCGTCAAATTTGTAACCTGGTTGGGCAGGATGGCGCCATTGACAAGGCCCATAAAGAGAAATGCCACGACGAGCAGCCAGAATGCCGAGCTCTTCTTAATGCGCGACCAACCGACGCTGACCTCGGGGGCCGTATGCTCGTCCTTATCGCCCGCGGTGAAAACAGACGGATCGCCCGGGTTCTCGCCGAGCGGCTTCAGGCCAATCTCGGAAGGTTTGGTGCGGAAGGAATACGCCGTGATGGGCAGCGCCGCCACAATGCAGACGGCAGCAAGCACCAAGAAGGCGGAACGCCAACCCACGCTCACGATCAGTGAGCTCACGATCGGCGAGAGAATGGCACCGCCAAAGCCCGAGCCCGAAAGCGCAATGGAGATAGCAAGACCGCGCTTGGCTGTAAACCAGTTGGCTGTGACGAGGCTAATGAGCAGACGGGTCGAGGCCACGGCGAAGCAGCCCGAGACGGCAAAGAGCACGTAGACCTGCCAAAGCTCGCCCACAAAGCTCATGCCGACAAGCACGGCAGAGGTGGCGATAACGGTGAGGGAGCCCAGAACGCGGCCGCTCACCTTATCGGCGACATGGCCGATCACAAGCGAACCCACAACGCTCACCACGGTGGAGATGGCATTGGAGATGTTGTACTGCGCAAGGGAAATGCCCAGGTTGCTGACGATCAGCGGCTGAAACAGGCTCATGCAGTTGACGAAAATCGTGTAGCACGTGGCCATGATCACGAAGCCGGAGGCCACCACAAGCCAGCCGGGGAAGAACTTACGCTGCTGGGACATACTGCTCCTTATTTAACAAACGAATAGCCGGCACCGGGCGCCGGTAGTGCCCAAGATTGCCTTGAAAGACAAGGGCATAGGCCTTACGGCCATGCCCGCAGGCTTGAAAGGCAAGGTTGGGTGCTACCGGTGGTCGGCGATATAGCCCAAAGCGACGGCGGTATAAGCCGCGGCGCCGAGCGGCAGCTCGGCATCGTTAAAGCGTGCCTTGGGATGGTGCTGGGCAAAGTGCTCGTCCGTATCGGTCACAGCTGCACCGATCGTAAAGTACGCGCTCGGTATCTCGCTCGAGATAAGCGCAAAGTCCTCGCTCGCCATGGCGTGGAACAACGGCAGGAAAGCTGCCTTGGGCAATGTCGCACCCACATAGCTCAGCGATGCCTGGATCATATCGTCATCGAGTACGAGCGGCGGAACATCCGAGAGCGTCTCGATGGTCGCCGGCGTACGATACGCTGCCGCTACGCCATTGACGACCTCGGCGATGCGGGTCTTAAGATGCGCCATGAGCTC
>CAVHBE010000177.1:4981-10007 GCA_963634045.1 Methanobrevibacter smithii | reverse complement strand
CGCAGCTCGCGGCCGGTGATCTCGAGGAACACGTCGTTGAGGGTCGGCGGCTCGCTCCACACGCGGCCGAGCGCCACGTCGGCAGCGCGCAGCGTGTCGAGGATGTCCACCAGGTTGTGCGGGCTCGCCTCGCAGGTGCAAACGAGCTCGCCGCCGGACAGCTCGACTGAAAGCACGTGCTCGAGGGCGCGCAGGCGCTCGACCGTGGCGGTCTCGACGGCGCCGACCTCGACGGTCACGCGCTCGCCCATCTGAATCATGCGCTTGAGCTCGTCGTTGGTGCCCTGCGCCAGCACGCGCCCGCCGTCCATGATCATGATGCGGCTGCAAATCTGCTCGACTTCCTCCATGTAATGGCTGGTATACACCACCGTGGCGCCCTCGTCGCGCAGGCGGCAGATGCCCTCCAGGATGGCGTTGCGGCTCTGCGGGTCGACCGCCACCGTGGGCTCGTCAAAAAAGATGAGCTCGGGCTTGTGTGCGATACCGCAGGCAATGTTGAGACGACGCGCCAGGCCGCCCGAGAGCTTGCCAGGGCGAAACTTGGCAAAGTCGCCCAGCCCGACAAAGTCGATGGCTTCGTCGACCAGCGCGCGACGGCGCTTGCGGTCGTTGACGTAGAGGCTGCAGAAATAGTCGATGTTCTCGCGCACCGTAAGCTCGTCGAACACCGCCACCTGCTGCGGCACCACGCCGATGCGGCGCTTGAGGTCGTAGCGGGTGGGAGTCATGGGCTCGCCGAACAGCTCGATGGTGCCTTTGTCGTAGGCGAGCAGCTGCAGAATGCAGTTGATGGACGTGGTCTTGCCCGAGCCGTTGGGGCCCAGCAGGCCAAAGATCTCGCCGGGGGCGATGCTCAGGTTAAAGTGGTCGAGCGCGATAAGGTCATCGTAGCGCTTGACGAGGTTTTCGACGTGGACGATGTCTGTCATGAGGCGGCCCTTCTGTTGATTGCGGCCCGGTACGATTGCATCATCGCAGGAGCCGCCGGCGCGCACCAGTGAGCTTTGTCACGAGTGCGGAGCTTGGTCGCACGACCTGCCGATGCCCCCGATTTGCCGCACGGGAGGAATGTCACGGTTGCTCCGGGTAGTGCCTCCCCCGTGCGCGGCATCGCGTACAATACCCGTATGAACAGGCTATTCGACAAATCGATCGTGCTGGCGTGCTGTATCGCAGCCGCCACGGGCCTTGCTGTGGACGCTCGCCTGGTCGCGGCGTTTTGCCTTGGCGTTATTGCCACCTCACTGGCCGAGGTCGCACAGGGAAACCGCGCCCGCCGTGTGAGTGAGGCCGCGAGCTACGCCTGCATCATCGCGGCCGTCTTCGTGCCGCCGTTTGTGCCGTTTGCGCCTCTCGCCTTCTATGACATCGCGCGGCGCGTGCGCCGTGAGCACGCCTGGGTCGCGCTGGGCATTGGCTCCGCTTTTGCCTTTGCGCTCGTCGCAGACCTTCGCGGCGGCGCGCTCACCACCCGAACGCTGCTGCTAACCGCCATCCTTTCGATCGCCGCCACGTTGCTGTCGCTGCGCACCGCGCAGCTGGAGCGCGAACAGGAACGCATGCGTCGCACCCGCGACAAGCTGCAAGAACGCGCCCTGGCACTCGAGGCACGCAACCGCGACCTCGCCGACCGCCAGGACTACGAAGTCGAGCTCGCGACGCTCGCCGAACGCGCCCGCATCGCGCGCGAGATCCACGATAACGTCGGGCACCAGCTCACGCGCGCCTCACTGCAGGCCGAAGCCCTACGCGTGGTCCACGCCGACGAGCCTGGCGTCGCCGCCGATTTCGCCGACGTTAAACGCACGGTTGACGAGGCGCTCCAGCTTGTGCGCACCAGCGTCCACGCGCTCAACGACAACGCCGTCGACCTTTCCGTGCAGCTCGAACGCATTGTCGAAGGCGCGCGCTCGGACGGCGGCCCGCAGATTGAGCTTGAAGTTATGGCCGAACATGCGCCCGCAAACGTCGCCAGCTGCTTTGCAGCGGTCCTGCGCGAGGCGCTCTCCAATACCATGCGCCACGCTTGCGCCCAGACCGTCACTGTACGATGCATGGAGCATCCGTCGTTTTACCAGCTCATCGTTACCGACGATGGCGCGGGCGGGGTCCAAGCAAGCAGCCGCGGCGCCGCGGAGGGCATGGGGCTTGCCTCCATGCGCGAGCGCATCGAGGCGCTTGGCGGCACCTTCTCCGCCGGCCCGCGTGCCGGCGCCGGCGGCTGGCGCGTGTTTGCCACCGTTCCCAAACAGCAAGGAGATGAGGGCCGATGAGGCTCATCGTTGTCGACGACGACCGCTTGGTGGTCGATTCGCTCAAGATTATCCTGGGCGCCCAGCCGCAGATCGAGGTGGTGGGCACCGGCGCCAATGGCGACGACGCGGTCGCGCTCTACGCTGAGCACACGCCCGACATCGCGCTGCTCGACATTCAGATGCCGGGGCGCGACGGACTTTCGGCGGCACGCGAGATCCTTGAGCGCGACCCCGCGGCGCGCGTGGTGTTTCTGACGACATTCTCGGATGACGAATACATTGTGTCGGCGCTCAAACTGGGCGCGCGCGGCTACTTGATTAAAACCGACGTCGCTGCCATCCCTCCCGCGTTGACGCAGGTCATGGATGGCAAGCGCGTGCTCGAGGGCAAGGCGATCGAGGATATCAACTTTGATGGGGCGGGCGTCGAGGCCGGCACGACCCGCCGGCCCGCGGCCTTTGTCAGCCTGACCGACCGCGAGTTCGAAGTCGCAGAGCTCATCGCCCGCGGCCTCGACAACAAGGAGATCGCCGCCACGGCATACATGGGCGAAGGCACCGTGCGCAACCACATCAGCTCGATCCTTGCCAAAATGGGCCTACGCAACCGCACGCAGATCGCCATCGCCTACCTGCGAGGGTAATTACCCAACGGCCGACCGCCCCGGCATAGCAAAATGGCTGCTACCGATTTAATGCCATTTCAAAACTATGCCGGTTTACGGGGCTAAGCTCAGGGCCCACATCCATGCCCGCGTTTTCCGTAAAATGACGGCTTGTCTACCTGCGGTTTTATTTTCACGGATATCGGCATGGTTGGGAGCGCGTGACTTAGCCCCGTAAACCGGCATAGTTTTGTCCGAGCGGCTCTGCACGAGCGCCTCCGCAAGCCTCGCGGGACCAAAATGATCCGTTTTCCTCCGTCCCCAAGGAATCACCCGGAACCGCTCGCCACGAAACCCGCCCATCTACTACGTTTGACTCGATACCACTGACCATACCTTCGTTTTGAACAAAACCACAGGCGTTCTACCTGCGGTTTTGTTTTCGCGTTTTTTGGCATGGTTAGGGGTAAGGGACTAAATGTAGTAGATGGGCCGGTTTCGTGGCGAATCCTTCTCGCCTACGCACAAAAGCGCCGCCACGGAGGAGGGAGATACCTCCGCGGCGGCTGGGGGTGGGGGCTATGTTCTGGCTCCCCGCCGGCCGCCCGGGGCCTTTTGGCCCCGGGCGCTGCCAGCGTGCCTAGCGCTTACGGATACCCCAGACCAGGGCTCCGACGCCGGCCATGGCGATGACGAATGCCATGAGCAGTGCAGCGGCCTGCTGGTCACCCGTGGTGGGCAGGAAACCCTTGACCGTCTTGACGATGTTCGTCACGGTCTTGGGTGTGCCGGGATCGGGCGTCGGCACGGGCGTCTCGGGCTTCTTGTACGTGTTGTTGAACACGATACCCTCGACGCTCTTATCGCCCTTGGCAAAGGCGACATTCGCCTTGAGGTTGCCCTCGCCGTCGTCGACCACGTTGACGGTCGCGGTAAAGACGGACTTGTCGTAGGTTATACCGGCCTCGTCGCCCTTGACCTCGCTGATGGTGTAGACGTACGTACCGGGCTCGCCGTACTCGAACTTGTCGAAGTTGATCTTACCGTCGGCATCGTTGGTGACGGTGGACTCGATGCCCTCGCCAACGAGCTTAAAGCTAAACTCGTCCTTCTTGAGCTCGCGTCCCTCGAGCACCTTGATAGCGCCGATGGAGACCTGCGTGGGCATGGCGTGATACTTGTTGGTAAAGCCAGCCGACTCGGTGGTTCCCTCGAGCTTGTGCGTCACGGTCAGCGTGCCGTCGCCGTTGTCGGAAACGGTGGTCACGACGGTGTAGGTCGTGCCGTCATAGGTAACGCCCTTGTACAGGCCGAGCGCGTTGGGGCAAGCCTCGCGCAGCGTGTACGTGTGCGTGCCGGGCGCCTCGTAGCGGATCGGGCTCAGTGTCACAGTGCCGTTGGCGTCGTTGGCGCCGCTTGCGACAACCACGTCGTCCTCGAGCAGATCAAACGTGAACTCGCCAGCTGCAAGGTCGCGTCCGGTCAGACGCTTGACCGTCTTGACCTGATCGGTCACGGAAGAATCGGTAGGCGCCACGCTGTAGGTGTTGGTGAACGTGAAGGCAGCACCGTCGTCGCCTTCGCGCTTGACGCTCAGATGTCCGGTGCCGTCGTCAGTCACGGTATAGGAAACCTTGCGCGTGGCGTTGGCATCGTTAGTCACGCCAGGGGCGCTGCCGGTCTCGGTTACCGTGTAGGTAAAAGTGTGCGAGCGCGGAGCGGTGGGGGCCGCAGGCTCGGGCTCGTCGGCGTTGGCGTCAGCGTCGGCCTCTTCAGCTTCGGTCTCGTCAGCCTCGTCGGCCTCGGCCTCGTCAGCTTCGTCCGCCTCGGCCTTATCGGTCGCATCGTCCGCCACGCCCAGGGCGCGGTTGAGGTCCTCGAGCGTAAAGTGGATCTTGCCAAAGTCCACGTTGCCGGCCGCGTCGTTGGTTGCGGTCGTGCGCTCGGGCATCGGGGCACCAGCCTCGTCGGCGGTCACGGTAAAGGTGAACTTACCCGTGATGTCGGCCGGGGCCAGGCCCTCGGCAACCTGGAGCTTCTTAGTACCGGTGAGCGCGGCATCGACGGCCTCGGCGCCGTAGACGTTCTCGAACAAGGGCTCGACGCCGCCGTAGTCGACCGTTGCCGTCAGGGTACCGTCACCGTTGTCGACGACGATAACCT
>CAVHBE010000177.1:0-4971 GCA_963634045.1 Methanobrevibacter smithii | reverse complement strand
CCTTAAAGCCAAAGCTCCACGTTGTAGCGGAAACGCCATTTGGCAGCCCGAATAAATCTTCGTAGGCCGTGTAGTTAATGGTCCAGGCAAGCTTGCCGTCCTTATCGGTACGATGGGCAAGCCCAGCAGACTCAAGATCGGCAAGCATCTTGGTGTCGTAGTGCAGAGCATCAAAGCTCACGTGCCCGCCGATATTGGGCTTGAGATTTTCATAACCCACAAGCTCACCCTGATAGGCGATACCGAACCAGAACTCGACGTCGACCATCGGGCGACCGGTCAGGGTCTTGGCGGCAACGACCTGAGCAGCGGTGCCACCAGGCGTGTTGGTCGTAGCGCTATAGCTGTTGACGAACGGAACCACGGCGCTCTCGACCGCAGCCGCGCCGGTCTTGTACTCGGTCACCAGCGTGCCCTCGGAACCGCCGGAGACGGTCGTCGTGGCGGTGAGCGTACCGGCGGTGTCGTCGGCGATGGCGATCGTCACGGTGCGGACAGCGTCGTCGTAGGTGTAACCCGGCTGGCCGTCGTTCTTCTCGGCCACGGTGTACGTAAAGGTCTTGCCGGCATCAGCCTGCGTAAATTTGGCCTCATGGCCCGCCAGGATGTCAATCTGACCGACCGTTCCCTCTATCGTTGCAGGGGACTCGAAGTTGTTGGCCCCGGGAAGCAGGCCAAGTGCGCGAGCCGAATCAACGTCGGCGGGCGTCACGGTAAAGGTGAACTGCCCCTCGATCATGGGACGTCCGTAGAGGGTCTTGCTGAGCTTGAGGCCGCCGGCCGCGGCGTAATCGAGCTCAGTGCGGTACGTGTTGGTAAAGCGTCCGTTTTCCTTCTTGGTGACGTTTGCGGTCAGATTGCCATCGCTGTCCTCGGTCACGGTCACTTCGGCGGTTGCGACATGCGCGTCATACGTCATACCGACCGTGCTGCCCGCGTTCTCGCGAATCTCGTACTTATAGGTTCCGGCGGCAGCGTAGTGAATCTTGCCGAACTTGATGGCGGCGATGCCGTCCTTCGCGTCCTTCTTGCTCACGGTTACGGTTGCGGGATCGGGCAGCGGGGCGCCTTCGGGGGCGGTGATGGTAAAGCTAAACTCGTCCCCATCCGTCCAGTCGCGGCCGCTGATGACCTTGCTCAGGTCAAAGTCGAGCTCTGCATCGAGCGGGGTCACGCTGTAGGTGTTCTTGAACTCGGCGGGCTCGGTACCTTTCAGGACATGCTCGGCCTTGAGGGTGCCGTCGCCGTTGTCCGTGATGGTGGTCTCGATGGTGTACTTGGCGTCGCTGTAGGTGACGCCCTTGCTGGGGGTTCCGCCCTTGGCCTCGCGCAGCGTGTAGGTGTGCTTACCAAGCTTGTCGTAGGCGATCTTGTCCATGGCGATCGTGCCGTCGGCAGCGTTGGTGCCCTTGGCGACAACCTCGTCGCCCTCGACCAGCTCAAAAGAGAACTCGCCGGCAGCAAGCTCACGCCCGGTCAGGACCTTGTTCGCGGTGATCTGGTCGGTGACGCTCGTCTCGACAGGCGTCACGTTATAGGTATTGGTGAACGTAAATGCCACATCGCCGTCCGGCTTGCAGGATACGCTCAGATTGCCCTTGCCGTCATCGGTCACGGTGAAGGAAACCTCGCGCGACAGCTTGGCGTCGTTGGTCACGCCAGCGACCTCGCCGGACTCGGTCACGGTATAGGTAAAGGTGTGCTCGCGCTTCTCGGGCTTCTCGCCCAGAGCCTTGTTAAGGTCGTCGAGCGTAAAGGTAATCTTGCCAAAGTCGACCTTGCCCTTGGCATCATTGGTCACGCTCGCGTTCGCGGGCATGGGTGCGCCCTCTTCACCGGTCACGGTAAAGGTGAACTTGCCGGCAATGTCAGCCGGGGTCAAGCCGTCGGCGACCTGCAGGTTCTTGATGCCCGCAAGCGATGCCTCGGCAGCATTCGTGGTGTAGGCGTTCTTGAACTCGATACTCTTGACGTCCTCGGCGCCCTTCAGCTCGTGCGTGGCCACCAGCTGGCCCTTGCCGTTATCGCTGATGGTCGTCACGATGGTGTAGGTCGTATCGTCATAGGTGATGCCGCCGGCGTCGCCCTTGACCTCGCGCAGCATGTAGGTGTGCTGGCCGATCTCGGTGTACTTGATGGCGCTGAACGTCACCTTGCCGTCGGCGCCGTTTGTAACAGTCTCGACAGGCTTAACTTCCTTGTCCGCGATCTCGAGCAGCTCAAAACTGAACTCGCCTTCCGCCAAGTCGCGCCCGGTCAGGGACTTGGCCGCGGTAATCTGGTCGGTAACGCTGGACTCAACAGGATCCGCAGCGTAGACGTTCTTGAACTCGGTCTCACCCGAGGTCACCTTCACGTCAGCGCTCAGTTCGCCCTTCTTATTGGGCTTCACCGTCACGGTGATCTCCGCGACGTTACCGCTGTAGGCGATGCCGTCAATCGTGGTCCCGGCGTGCTTTTCACTGACCTTGTAGACGTACGTGCCAGGTTCGGTGTATTCGATCGTACCGAAGTCGATGGCAGCCTTGCCTTGGACGTCCAGGTCGGCCTTGCGCACGATCGCAGTCGTAGTCGTAGGCATCGGGGCGCCGTTCTCGGACGTCAGACCAAACTCAAACGCGTCAGCATTCGTCCGGTCGCGACCCTCGAGCACCTTGGTCAGACCAAAGCTGGCCTTGGTGTTCACCATTGCCGGCGTCATGTCATACGCAAAGCTGATCTTACCGTTGTTGCCCAGGTAGGAATTGACATGCGTCGCGGTCGCCTTGGCGGACACGTTATTCCACTTGGGGTTGAGAACGTCGGTCGCGGTATCGGTTTTGTTGCTGCCCACGCTCTCCTTGGTGGTGTGGAGCTCATCGATAAAGGCCAGGCGTGCGGTTCCCACAGTAAACACCAAGTTACCGTTCTCATCGGGAACAATCGCGCCGTCAAACTTGGCAGCGTCGCCACCGATGAACTCGATGACGGCAGCGGTGGGCTTGGCCTCGTTGTTCTCGCCCTGCTCCTCAAACTCATCCTTGTAGTAATAGGTGCCGGTATCTGCCAGCGAATTCTTTGCAGGCTGCGTGCATCCCTTGTCCGTGTAAATGGGAGTCTGCTTCTGGAAGTAGTAGTAGCGGTTGGTGTCGGCCGGCTCAAAGGTCGCAACCGTATCACCCAACGCACCACCGTTCCACTTGTTCGCGTAGAAATTCACGGTCTTGGTGCCGTCAACGACAGTCGTATTACGCTCGATGTAGTCCTTGAGCCCCGCTACCTTCTCGGGCGTAAACAGGTTGTCAAGCGCGTCCTTCTTCACGCTCGAGGCATACTTCACCTGAATGGGCTTAACGTTGTTGACCGAAAGCTTGCCGTCTACGGTCTTAAAGTGACTCAGCGGAATCAGCGACGCAGGAATATTAACCGTTACGATATCGCCCTTCTGGGGATTGTCATCGCCGGCACGCTGCACGGTGATGAGCAGGTCTTTTGCCTTGCCGGCGAACTCGTATGTGTCGGTATTGGCTTCTTTGTTGACCGTCTTGCTCGGCTTGGTGAACGACGTGCCGTTGATGACGACTTCGGTAAATCCATCAACCTGCATAAAGTCGCCTAGCTCATCGGTAAACGTGATGTAGCCGGACTTGGTCTCGTCGTATCCCTTATGGATTTCGGTCGGATAAGGCGGCTCCGATGTGATGGCCTGTGAGATGTCGTCGAATACCTTCTTGAGTTCTTCTGCATTGGTCGCCGACTTGTAGTAGTCGGAGTGTTCCGCGCGTGTGCCAAGCTCGTCGCTCGCATACGACGTGGCATCGGGATAATTACTCGACGCGGCGTGCATAAACTTGTTGACGTCGCTTGTCCCCTTTTTCGAGGGATCGGCAGCGGGGTCCGCTCCACTAAAGATGCCGATGGTATAAACGGTGGCCTTGCTGTCCTTCATGTTCTTGGCAGCCGTCACGGCAGCATCGGCGACGCCAGAATCAAACTCGCTGTAGCTCGTTGGCTTGCCGTCGGTAAAGAACACAACGATCTTCTTGGCATCTACGCGACCAGAAGTGATATCCCCGGCCAGCTCCAGACCATTGTCGGCACGCGTGGCACCGCTTGGCTTGATTCCAGCAACTGTATCCTCAAGAACTTTCACGTTGCCGCCAGAGCAATCGGTCAAACCCTTCATTACCTGCGAGTGGTTGTACTTGTATTGGCCTTGATAGTACGTGTCATTGCCGACCTTATCAGTCTTATCACCCGCAAACTTAACAATGGCAACCCTATGCTGCCTATCAACGCCCTCGACAGCCTCGTTTTGTTTGGCGATGGTATTGATAAAGCTGTTCGCAGCGCTCTTCAGTGCATCGATACGCTTGGTGGAATCTCCGCCACCCATAGGATCATCCATCGAGCCGGAGGCATCCAGCACCATCACGATGTCGAGTGGCGTGGTGACTGTCACGGTTGAATTAGACGTCGAGGACATCGCCGAAAGCGTGGTCAAAAAGTCCGACTCTTCGTTTTCCCCGGTTGCCTTGACCGTCTTATCGGTCCAGATTCGGCCGACGTTTTGGGTCGTTACCTTATTGCCGCCGTGGCCTGCCGCCCAGATTTCCCAGCGTCCGCTGGTATCGGGGTCGACGACCTTTCCGGTCATTATCGGCCCGTCCATTCCTGTGCTGGACCTGGCATTGGCCTCGGGCAGCATGGCGAATGCTGCGGCTGGCAACACCAGCACTACGGCCAGTATCACCGCCAAGAGACCCCTCGTGTACTTACCCATCGTGTCTCCCTTCTCGCGGTCTCAGACCTTGCATCAGCCTAAAGTTACGAAATGAGACACAATTAGGGCAGGTGACACACGTTCCAGATTTGATTTTGGGCGTGAGACAAATGTCTCACCAAAGTTGAGACACGAGAGTTTTCGCAGGAAAACGGATGCGACTCGGAGCCAACAGGTCAAAATGATCCGTTTTCCTCCGTCCCCGGGGG
>CAVHBE010000176.1:1887-2573 GCA_963634045.1 Methanobrevibacter smithii | reverse complement strand
GAACTTCTGACCTCTTCCGTGTCAGGGAAGCGCTCTCCCCCTGAGCTAAACGCCCAAATGGAGCGGACAACGGGGCTCGAACCCGCGACCCCAACCTTGGCAAGGTTGTGCTCTACCAACTGAGCCATGTCCGCCTGCGAGGATTTAATATACGGGATGATCCACCCAAATGCAAGAACTTTTTTTAAAAAGTTTTGCGACGCTCTCGCGAGGGCATCAGTCGTCACGAAAGGCACGGACAAACGCAGGCTCGCAGCGAGATGCCCCTACATCTCACCGAGCATGATCCAGGCAGAGCTGTCCTGCGTGAGCCTGCCGTCTGCAAGCGGTGATGAGGTAAGCAGGACCCTGCCCGCCGGCAGCTCCACGGGTGCTGCACCGAAGTTCGTCACACACGTCCAGCCGTTATCGCGGCGATAGGCGATGACGCCGCCCTCAGCGCCCTCGGCACCATCCGCAAGACCGGTGCGCCCGTCAAGATCGAGCCACGCAAGATCGTTGGCGCACCCGCGCAGCTTGCGCCGCAGCCAAAGGGCGTCACGATAGAGCGCAAGCATCGATGTCGGGTCCACTTCTTCCCTATCGGCAGCATAATCGGAAAACCATGCAGGCTGCGGCAGATGGGGCGCCGCATCGGCGTCTGCCGGCGAAAACCCAAACGATCCGCCATGCGCGGGATCGTCCGC
>CAVHBE010000176.1:0-1877 GCA_963634045.1 Methanobrevibacter smithii | reverse complement strand
CCCACGGCAGGGGCACACGACAGCCGTCGCGCCCCTTCTCACGCTTCGGTCCGTGCGTATTGGTCGCAGTAGGGTCTTCGAGTGCAGCCCACGGGATATCAGCCACCTCAAAAAGGCCGAGCTCCTCGCCCTGATACACGTATGCCGAGCCCGGAAGCGCCAGTTCAAGCAAAAGGGCCGCCCGCGCGCGGCGCTCGCCGAGTTCACGGTCCTCGTCATAAGACGACCCGTCACGTAAGAGCCAGTCGAGCGCAATCTGGTGGTAGCGCGTCGCCTTGATTTGCGGCAGGGCATAGCGTGTCGCCACGCGCGGCACGTCGTGGTTGGAGAGTACCCAAGTCGAGGCGGAATCGGATTCGACGGCTGCCTTCAAGCCCTTCTCGATTGCAGCGTGCATGTCATCATAGGTCCAAGCGGCCTTGGCAAACTCAAAGTTGAATGTCTGGCCAAGCTCGCTGGGACGCGCGTAGAGATACTGGCGCTCGGGCAGCACCCACGCCTCGGCAACGGCACTGCGCGGCGGATTATAGCGGTCGAACACGCGGCGCCACTCGCGATAGATCTCGTGGACCTCATTGCGGTCCCACAGCGGATGGGTGCCGTCGTCAACCATGTCATCGCCCTCGGCGAGATGCCACCGGTCGAGGTCATCGCGGTCGAGATCCTTGGCGAGACCCTGCGCCACATCAATGCGAAAGCCGTCGACGCCTCGATCGCTCCAAAACGCCAGGACGTCGCAAAAGAGCGCGTGAACCTCAGGGCATGACCAGTCAAAGTCCGGCTGCTCGGGCGTAAACATGTGCAGATACCACTGACCGTCCGCAACACGCGTCCATGCGGGGCCGCCAAAGTTGGCATTCCAATTGGTGGGAGGCAGCTCGCCATGCTCGCCGCGACCATCGCGGAAGATATAACGGGCGCGCTCGGGCGATCCGGGGCCGGCGGCAAGAGCGGCTTTGAACCAGGGGTGCTGGCTGGATGAATGGTTGGGCACGATGTCGACGATGACCTTGATGCCGTGCGCGTGAGCCGCAGCGATCATGTCATCGAAGTCGTCAAGCGAGCCGAGACGTGGGTCGACATCGCAGTAGTCCGCCACATCATAGCCGCCATCGACAAGAGGCGATGGGTAAAACGGGCTCAGCCAGATGGCCTCGATACCCAGCCGCTCAAGATAGTCCATCTTCTGGGTAATGCCCGCGATATCGCCCAGACCCGAACCAGTCGAATCCTTAAACGAGCGCGGGTAGATCTGATAGATCGCGGCGTCGGACATCCATGAGCGCGAAGAAGACTTTTCTGTAGCCATGGGGCGTATCTCCCTTGCAACGAGGTTATGCGAGATGCCCACGATGATACGCCCAAAGCGGACATTCGCGGCAAACAACGCCACAGCCACGCCCCAAAACGCTCGCTCCCTCTCGGGTTCAAGCCTCCTGGGACGAATCGACCGATTAGTGAAAAGAACGGAAGACCCACTTTCCCGGCCACGACAGCGAGCGGGCTCCGGGTGCCCCAGGTTGCCGCGAAAGAGGAGGGAAGCGTACTTTACGACGATTGAGGGGCAAGATGGGGTGTCCGGGGCCCGCGCAGCGTCAACAAAAAACGCGGTTCGTTAGAACCGCGTAAGATAGTTGGAGCGGACAACGGGGCGTCCGCGTATCCGCTTCGCGGATACGCACCGGCTTCGGCCGCCTGCCGGCGACCTCGCCAGCTCGCTACAAACGCTCCGCGTTTGCTTAACGCTCGCTCCCTCTCGGGTTCGAGCCCATGCGATGGATACAAAAAAGCCCGGCTACCGTGGTAGCCGGGCTTTTGCGTTTGGAGCGGACAACGGGGCTCGAACCCGCGACCCCAACCTTGGCAAGGTTGTGCTC
>CAVHBE010000175.1:4936-9226 GCA_963634045.1 Methanobrevibacter smithii | reverse complement strand
GCACCATGGCGCGCGTCTGATCGGAAAGCTCGCGAGTCTTGGTGGCGCCCAGCTCACCGGGGGCACCGATGATGCGCGTGGGCTCCGAGACGTTGACGGCACGGCCCGACAGGTAGCTGTTGAGCACCTGACGCAGCTCGTCGGCGGTCTGGAAGCGGTTTGCCGGGTCTTTCTCCATGCACTTGAGGATGATGCGCTCAAGGTCGGCGTCGACACCGGAGTTGATCTGGCTCGGCGGAATAGGCAGCTCGTTGACCTGCTTGAGTGCGACCGAGATGGCGTCGTCACCGTCAAAGGGAACGCGGCCGGTGGCGCACTCGTACATCACGACGCCCAGCGAGTAGATATCCGAGGTGGGGCCGAGGTCCTGACCGCGGGTCTGCTCGGGGCTGACGTAGTGGGCGGTTCCCAGCACGTTGTTGTCTTGTGTGAGGTGGCTGTTCTTGGCACGCGCGATGCCAAAGTCCATCACCTTGATGTTGCCGTCGGGCAGCACCATGATGTTCTGCGGCTTAATGTCGCGGTGGATGATCTCGTGCTTGTGGGCGACCGAAAGCGCGGAGCTGATCTGCGAGCCGATCTGGGCGACCTTCTTGGGGTCGAGGGCGCCGTGGCTCTTGATGCCGCTCTTAAGGTCGGTGCCGCGCAGGTACTCCATGACGATGTAATAGGTGTCGCCGTCCTTGCCCCAATCGTAGACGCCCACGATATAGGGGGAGGAGAGACCGGCTGCTGCCTGGGCCTCCTGCTTAAAGCGTGCGGCGAAGGTTGCGTCGCCAGCATACTGCGGCAGCATAATCTTGACGGCTACCGTGCGGTCGAGGACCTGGTCCTGTGCACGGTAGACGGTCGCCATGCCGCCTGTTCCCACCTTATCCTTGAGGAGGTATCTTCCCCCGAGGACCCTCTGTTCCATTCCTGCTCCTAACATAACTATTCGCTCAACAATGTGTGTAGTACCTACGATGTGGCCGCTGGGGCCGTGTGGCGCGTTGCCGCTAACTCTTCGGCCGCGGCGCGCCTCGGGTGTCCGATTCAATCATGGGCATCACGCTCCCTGTGCGGCAAGCGCCGCAGTCAGGACGATACCGGCGATCTTGGCGGCCTTGACGTCATGCTTGTCGTAATCCTCCAAGGCCACCGAGATGGCGACCGTGGGTGAATCGTAAGGTGCAAAGCCAACGAACATCGAGTTGACGTTGGCGCCGCCGGTCTCGGCCGAGCCGGTCTTGCCGGCGACTTTGACGCCGGGGATTTGGGCATCGGTGCCGGTGCCGGACTGGACGACGGCAAGCATGGCCTGCTTGACCTGGTCGGCCGTGGCGGAGCTGACGGCCTGACCCAGCGAGCGGGACTGCGTGGTCTTGACCACGGTTCCGTCCGGGGCGAGTACCTGGGCTACAAAGTACGGGTCCATGACCACGCCGCTGTTAGCGATGGCGGCGGCAATCACGGCGTTTTGCATGACGGTGGTCTGCGGGCCGGGCGTGTGGTCCATGCCGACAGGCTGGCCGGCGCCGGCCCAGGCGGTCTCCCACTCGGTCATGAGCGAGGGGTCGGCCATGATGGAGGCCGCGGAGGTCAGGTCCTGGCCGAGCTTTTGGCCGTAGCCAAAGGCGTTGGCAAACTGCACGAGCGTGTTTGCGCCAACTTCGTTTGCCACCTGGCCGAAGGCGACGTTGGAGGACACGGCAAAGGCCTGCTGTAGGCTGATGGTGCCGTAGCTCTCGTTGGCAAAGTTGGTGACCGGTGCGTTGCCGATGTCCATGGAGCCGGGCGCCTGGTAGGTGCTGGTAAGGCTGGCGGTACCGGTCTCGAGTGCCGCGGAAAGCGTAACGACCTTAAACGTGGAGCCCGGCGTGTACAGCGCGTCCATGGCGCGATTGTACATGGAGCCGTCCTCGCCGCCACCCGTCTGCAACAGGGCATCGATGTTGGTGTTGTCGTAGGTGGGCGAGCTGGCACATGCGAGCACCGCGCCGGTACGCGGGTCGATGACCACTACAGCGCCCTTAAAGCCCTTGAGCGCCTGCTCGGCCGCCGTCTGGATACGCGAGTCGATGGTGAGCTTGGCGGTGTTGCCCGGCTGGGTCTGGCCCGCGAGCGACGCGATGGCGTTGTTCCAGCTGGAGTAATCCTTAGAGCCGGTGAGCGTGTCGTTCATGACGCTCTCGATGGCGGTGGTGCCATACTGCTGGCTCACGTAGCCAACCACGTGCGCTGCTAGGTTACCGTTGGGGTAGGAGCGTACGTAGGTGCCGTCCTCCTGCTGCAGCGACTCGGCCAGCGTCACGCCGTCGGACGTGATGATGGAACCGCGCTGGATGTACTTGGAGCGGGCGATGGTGTGGTTGTTGGTCGGCATGTCCTGATAGTCCTTGGCCTTGATGACTTGGACATAGGTGAGGTTGCCGATAAGGATGGCGAACAGCGCCGTAAAGGCGAGCACCGCACGAGTTAGACGGTTGGCAAGCGCAACGCGGCCGAGCACACCGGATTCAGGCGTGTCGAGCAGGCGACGGCGCATGCGCGAGCCGACGGAATGGCTACCGCTGCCGTAGGAAGACGAGGTGGCAAAGCGCGTGCCCGTCGGGGCGGCGGCCGATGCGACCTGATCATCGGTGATGGCGGCCATGGTGCCGGTGCCGGTAAGCTCTGCCTCGCGTCCGGTCGCCTCGTCACCGGCGCGTAGCAGGAGCGCGACGATGATAAAGCTCGCCAGCAGAGAGGAGCCGCCCTGACTCATAAAGGGCAGGGTGACGCCGGTCAGCGGAATCAGGCGGGTTACGCCGCCAACGATCAAGAAGGCCTGGAAGCTGATGGCGGCCGTAAGGCCCGTGGCGCTAAAGGCGGCGAGGTCGGATTTAGCGCGGGCAGCTGTGGTGAGGCCACGCACGGCAAAGAGCATAAACAGGATGAGCACGGCGCCGCCGCCCAAAAGACCCATCTCCTCGCCGATGGCCGAGAAGATAAAGTCGGACTCGACGACAGGGATGTTGTTGGCCATGCCGTTGCCGATGCCAACACCGACCAGACCGCCATCGGCAAGCGAGAAGAGCGACTGGACGATCTGGTAGCCCTGGCCCTGGGCGTCCTTAAACGGATCGACCCAAACCTGGAAACGCACCTGAACGTGCGATAGGAACTTGTAGGCGCCCACGGCTCCGACAGCTAAGAGCGCAAGGCCGATAACGACATACGAAAAGCGCCCCGTGGCAACGTAGAGCATCAGCAAGAAGATGGTGTAGAACAGCACGGCCGAACCCAGGTCGCGTTCGAAGACGACGACGAGCAGGCACACACCCCACACGGCAAACAGCGGCAGCAGCAGTCGCAGGCGAGGGATCTTAAAGCCCAGGATCTTGCGGTTGGAGATGGAGAGTAGCTCGCGGTTCTCGGCCAGGTACCCGGCCAGGAACAGCACGATAAAGACCTTGGCGAACTCGCCAGGCTGGATGGTAAAGCCCGCGATGCGAATCCACAGCTTGGAGCCCGAGATCGTGGTGCCGATAAAGATAGGCAGCATCAGCAGAATGATGCCGATGATGCCAAAGGTGTACTTGTAGCGCATGACCACGTCGAGGTTTTTGACTAGTGCAAGCGTTCCCACCATGAGCGCCACCGAGACAAACAGGATGATGAGCTGTGAGATGGCGAGAGCGGGGGCGAGACGCGTCACGAACGTGATGCCGATGCCCGAAAGTATAAATACGATGGGCAGGATGGCGGGGTCGGCACCGGGCGCCAAGATGCGCACGGCAATGTGGGCCGCGGCAAAGGCGGCAAAGAGGCCGATCGGTACGGCGAGCGTCTCAAAGGAGATGGCAGCGCCCGCGGTGAGGACGTACATCGCATACAGCAGGATGACGGGGAACGCCGAGGCGATGAGCAAGAGCAGCTCGGTGTTGCGGCGACTCATAAGCGGCACTCCCTTTCTAATTCTTATCGGAGGCTTCGGCCTCGGCGGACTGTTCGGCGGTTTTCTCGGAATCTGATTCGGAGGTCGATCCCTGATTGGTGTTGTCGCGAATCGTTTGCGCGTCGATCACCTGGCGGGTCTGCTCCTCGTCGATCTGGTGGCGGTACTTGGATATCGTGTCCTGCGCATCGTCGACACTTGTTTGCGGAATGCCCGCCTTGAGGCGGTTTTGCGTGTCTTCGGGCAGGTCGGACAGCTTGATGCTGGTTTCGCTTTCGAGCCAGTGGAGCTTGAGTCCGAGTGGCTTGCCGGGCAGGCCGCGCCAGACGGCGACATTGCCCTGGTAGGTACCCAGGTAGTACGAGCCGGTG
>CAVHBE010000175.1:0-4926 GCA_963634045.1 Methanobrevibacter smithii | reverse complement strand
CACCCGTGTAGGCCCAGATGCCAGCTGCCAGCACAAAGACGAGGGCCAGGATGGCGGCGATGGTAATGTTGCGGCGACGCACGCGTTGCGCCTCGCGCATGACGCCATCGTCAACCAGGTCAACGACTACTACGGTCACGTTGTCGTGGCCGCCGGCGGCAAGCGCCGCGTCCACTAGGTTATCGACGCAGATTTGCGCGGTTGAGGACTGCGTGGCGATGTTCTCGATATCGCTATCGGGAATCATGCTCGAAAGGCCGTCGGAGCACAGGATCAGGCGGTCGCCTTCCTCGATATGCAGGGTGAAGTGGTCGGCATACATGGCGGGGTCCGAGCCCAGCGCACGGGTGATGACCGAACGGTTGGGGTGGACGCGAGCCTCGTCTGCCGTAATCTCGCCGGCGTCCACGAGTTCTTCCACATAGGAGTGGTCGCGGGTCACGCGGATGAGCGTGCCCTCGTGGAGCAGGTAGGCGCGAGAATCACCCACGTGGGCGATGGCGAGCGTGTCGTTTTCGATATAGGCGCAGGTGGCTGTGCAGCCCATGCCGGGCTTACCCAGGCCGTTCATGGCCGCCTCGATTACGGCGGCGTTGGCTGCCTCGACGGCTGCGGCCAGGCGTGCTGCGTCGGCGGACTGCGGGGCCGTCTTGGCAATAGTCTCGACGGCGATGGAAGAGGCTACCTCGCCGGCGGCGTGACCGCCCATGCCGTCGCATACGCAAAAGAGCGGCGACTGCACCAGGTAGGAATCCTCATTGTGCGGGCGCACACAGCCAACGTCGGAGCGGGCGCCCCACATGAGTTGCGTGGTGGTGCCGGCATCATAGGTCGAGTCGGTCTCGATGCGCTCCTCGGTCAGGGGCTCAAAGCTCATGGTCGAGCCGGGGTCTTTGAGCTTGGCCTCAACGGCGGCAACGTCGATCTCGGCTGTGTCACCGGGAGAGACGGTGTCGGTCTCGGCGTTTGATTCGGAATTGTCGGTGTCCGGGGAGTCGGGCTCCTCGGACACGCGGGCGGTCGACTCGTCGTCTTGCGGGCTGACGTCTATAGGCTCGGGCGCCGGCGTAGACGCGGGCGCAACCTCGGATGCCGGGGCTATGGGAAACGCCGGCGCGGCGGGCTCGGGTGCCGCAAACACCGCAGCGCTCTCGTTGATTGCCGCGGCGACGGGCTCTGCAAAGTGAGCCGGCGCTGGGGTTGTTTCGGGCGCTGTGGGCTGTTCCGCAGCATGTGCGCCGATGGGCGCCGCTACGGCATCCTCTTCGTCCTCGTTATCGGCGAGATCCGAAATATCATGCGTTACATGCGAAAGAGGCAGGGAGAACACGGTGTCCTCGGGCTCCACGGGTGCGGAGCCCGCCGGAGCGGCATGAGCCGGCGCAGCTGCGGGGGCAGTTGGCGTCTCGGGCATGGTTGCGGACTTGTTCTCCTCGTCGATCATCGACGGTTCACCTTCATGACCACGTCGCCAATCTGGACCTCGTCACCCTCGCGCAGCGTTGCGGGCTCCACCAGCTGACGGCCGTTAACGAGCGTGCCGTTCAGCGAGTTGAGGTCTTCGATGATGAGTGCCGGGCCCTGCAGCGAAAAGCGTGCGTGCGAGGCCGAAACAAACGGTTCGTTGATGCAGATGTCCGAGGACGGCGAGCGGCCCACGATGACGGGGCCGAGCATGTCTACATGGATGCCACGGATGCCGCGCGGACCCTTGTCCACATCGATCGTCCAGATAGCGGAGTCGCGGCGCTGGCCGCGTACGAGTCCCACGCCGGTTTTCATGACGGCGAACAGGAAGATGTAGAGCAGGGCGACCAGGACGATGCGGCCTGCAAAAAGGACGATATCGATGTTCATAAGCGACTATCCCCTAAATTCAAAGGTGCTCAGGCCAAACGTCAGCAGATCGCCGTTGCGCAGCGGGCAGCGCGTGATGCGGCGGTTGTTGACGAGCGTGCCGTTGGTGGAATTGAGATCCTCGATCGACCAGTCCGAACCGGTAAAGGTGAGCTGGGCGTGACGGCGCGACACGTTGGGGTCGCGCAGGGCGATGTCCGAAACCGAACGCTCGCGACCGATGGTCACCTGCGCGGAAGTGATGCTGTGGCTCTCGCCGCTCACGACGTCGACGAGCTGGGCGAGCGGGCGCTGCGGGGCGCGGGTGCTCGCCATGTTGGAGGCAATACCGGCCGCGGCGCCAAGGCCCACGGCGGCGCCGGTCGCGGCGGCTCCGCCCATACCGGCGAGGGCGTCACGAGAGACGGTCTGCGGCACGGGGATGGGCGCGGCGGCGGGGTCGGGGACGTTGGGCGCAAAGGGATCGGCCACGGCGAGCGGGTCGGGAGCGACGGCGCGGGGCGTCGGCTGCTGGGGCATGGCGGCGGGGTGCTGTTGCTGCGGAGCGGCGAATTGCTGCTTGCCGGCGCGGGGAGCGCTGGCGGCGCGGCTTGCGGCCGAGTTGTTCTGGCCCAGGCCATTCTGGTAGGCGCGCTCTTCCTCGTACAGACGACCGAGCGTGGGGGCGTCGACGTTCTCGGCAAAGACCGAGAACTTACCGGCACGCAGCTGCGGGTCGATCATAAAGCGAACGAGGGGTTCGCCGACAAACACATAGCGGCGCTTTTCGGCCTGTGCCTTCACAAACTCGCGGACTTCGCGCGAAAGCTCGGGGTAGAACGGGGCGAGCATGGGATCGTCGTCGGCGGCGATCAGGATGGTATAGAGTGCCGGCGCGGTGTTGACGCCGTTGATCACCAGAGTCTGATCCTCCATGTCGCGAGCGGCCTGCTTGGCAAGCTTCTTAAAGGAGAACGGGGCACGGGTGGCACCGAAGATGCCGGCCACGTGGTCCTCGAAGATGTTCAGGAAGTTCACGAAAGATCACTCTCCGTATAGGTTCTTTGGTATCCGAGCAAATAAAGGCATATCCCAACGATTATAGAGGATAGGATTCCCGCAACCGCCGCCTTGGCGACGACCGGGCCCGCAAGGCTGGCAATTTCCATATGGTGTGCAAGACAAAACGACACGGCCGAGCCGATGCCGGCGACGGCAATTGCGACGATGGCGGCAAGGTCCGACCCCTGCTCGGCGCGTTTTGCATGAGCGTTGAGCAGCAGCGATGTTGCCGCGGCCGTTGCTGCAACCAGCACGATTGCAGCGAGAAAGAGCGCGTCTCCCAGCGCTACGGCGACATTGCTAAGCCCCAGTACGCCTCCCGCAGAGAGGGCTGCTGCGGCAAGGCGGGCAAAGAGCGCGCCCATGCCCGTAGCCGCCGCGGCACTTGTCGGACCGAGCCAAAACGCCGCGAAGCCCGCGGCCGCCCCGGATGCCAACAGGGTGTCGCCGGTTAGGCAGCCCAGTGCAAGCGCACAGGTGAGCGCCGCACTCGCGGCCGCCTCGGTGCGTCCCCAGGCGATCCACCAACCGGACATGGCGGCGGCAAAGAGCACCGCGACGGGCAGCATCGACAGGATGCCCTGCGCCTGCATGGTGGCGTTGGCCATAAGTACCAAAAAGCCCACAGCCGAGATGGCCGAGCCGATCTGGGGGGCCAGGCCAGCCGCCGCTCCGATCGCGATAGCCGCAATGACCAGGCCGGGAAGCGCCGCGACCCCGGCCGTTTGCATCAACAAAAAGCTAAAGGTGCCGCACGTTAGCGCCGAGATGGCGCGCATCGTGTAATCGCGCGCGTGGCTCCAGCGCGTGCCGGCCCAGCCGAGTGCGGGGTCGACCTCGATGGTGTCGTCCTCATAGGCCGATGGCTCGATGCCGTCTGCCGCGCACTCGTCGTCCGAAAGCTCGCCCACCATCTGTTCTAGGCTGCGACGGCCCTCGCGTACGCTGCCCAAGCCGGCGAGCAGCTGGTCGCAAAATGCCTCGATGCTGCTGGGGCGGTCTTGCGGCATGGGGGAGAGGGCGCTCATGAGCGCAGCCTCGGCTCCTGGGGGAAAGTGCGGGATGAGCTCGCTGGGGTAGGTGGCGCCGCCGATGATGCGGCCGAGCGAGTCGCCGGGCGTGGCGGCCATAAAGGGAGCGCTGCCGCACAGGCCCTCGTAGATCACGCAGGCGAGGGCAAAGACATCGGCGCGCTCGTCAACCGTGCCAGTCTCGATGTCGAGCTGCTCGGGTGGCATGTAGCCGATGGTGCCGCCGCGCGAGCCGCCAAAGCCGCCGGCAGACGACAGTCGCGCCATGCCAAAGTCGGTGAGCTTTACGTTGCCCGAGTGGTCGATGAGCACGTTGGCGGGCTTAATATCCAGGTGGAGCACGCCGTTGCTATGGGCGAAGGTGAGCGCCTGGCCCAGCGCGTCGGCAATTGCCGCGGCCTCGTCAAAGGTAAGCGAATGGCCGTCCACGCGATGTAAAAACTCGGCTAGGGACATGCCGTCGACATATTCCATGACGAGGTAGGCATAGACGGTATCGTGCGTAAAGTCGATAACCTGCACGATATTGGGATGTTGAAGCATGGCGGCAGTGTGCGCCTCGCGCAGGACATCCATGATGTCGCTGGCGGGCATGCCGGCACCGTTGATAAGAGGGATGCGCTTAATGGCCACGCGACGGCGCAGGTGCGTGTCGCGGCAAATCTCGATGGAGCCAAAACCGCCGGTCGCGAGCGTCTCGAGCGGCTGGAACCGCTTGAGCAGCTCGCGAGAGCTGGTGCCCTCCAAGGGAACGTCCGGCGAGAACCGGGCGGTATGTTGCGAGAAAAGCGGCATGGCCAACCCTCGTGCGTTTAAAGTTCGTTTGCGAGCGGCGGGCGCGGAGCCGAGCCGTTCGCGGTGGCATAGATGCTGCTAGTGTAGCACGCTCGGGTGCATGGTGAAGGTAGCGGGGCGAGGTGGCCTGCCTGACTTGGCCTTAGCGCTTCTTCTTGTTCTTCTTCTGCTTGCGCTGTTTGGCCTTTGCATTCTTAGGCTC
>CAVHBE010000174.1:9850-10464 GCA_963634045.1 Methanobrevibacter smithii | reverse complement strand
AGCATGCTAAACAATAGCTGCAGGGTGCTCGAGAACAAGGGAGCGACGACTTCGCGCGGCAAGCCCGATAAGAACAATCATGCATAGCAGGAATATCTCAATCTTGAGTGCCTTAACCACTAGACGCCATCCCTTCAATATCCGAATGGTCAGAATCGCCCAATTCGAATCAGGGCAATAAACACCCCTTTACTCCGCAGGGGTAAAGGGAATCATAGCAAAGCGCCCGAACATCACTGCAAAACAGTTTCTGTTCGGGCGCTCGGACGGCGCGAATTGCACGCCGGAATCAATTATCGGTAACGGCCGTTACTCGCCGTCGATGTCGGTCGCGACGGCCTCCTCGATGGCCTCGACACCGGCAGGCGACAGGTCCTCCTTGCCCTGGCAGAACTTCTTGTCGACCCAGCCGGTCAGAATCGGAGCCATGATTGCCGTGATGATAACGGCAGTGGCGATCTGGGCGTACGCGGTGGGCGCAAGCTCGGCGTAGCGCGGCGCGACCTCGGCGAGAGCAACCGGCGTGGTCATAGCCGTGCCGGCGATGGTGGAACAAGCCACGGCAGCCTTGCCGTTACCACCGCACAGGCGCTCGAACGCAAAGGTGATGGGAC
>CAVHBE010000174.1:5488-9840 GCA_963634045.1 Methanobrevibacter smithii | reverse complement strand
CGACAAACAGCGTGACAAGGCCCAGCAAGATGCCGGAAATACCGCCGGTGATAAAGCTCGACAGGCTCATGGACGCACCGAGCTGAAATCCGATGACGGCAATCGCAGGGTTGGCACCGGGAACTAGCAGGTTCTTAATAAACGGGAACAGGTTGCCCAGAACCATGCCGATAACGAGCGGCAGGATGGATCCGATGATGGTGCCGACGGGGATGTTGGCGAGACCCGAGACACCGAGGATGATCATGGTGACGGCAGGGCCGGCCGTAAAGAACAGGATACCGACGGCGCCCTGCTCGGACTCATCGCCGAACTCGCCCATGATGCCCGTATAGAGCGCCATGTTGCAAAACGTGATGCCGCCGATGATAGACACGGAGCTCAGACCCAGGAAGTTGTCGTTAAAGAAATATGCCACGCCTAGGCCGAGAGCCGCTGCGACGACCAGCTTGGGGATCAGCACGACGATGCCGGTCTTGATGGCGCCCGGCGTGGACTTAAAGCTGATGCCGGCGCCCACAAACAGCAGGATCGCGGCGACGATGGTATTGGAGCCACCGCGGCAGGCAGCCGTAAAGAAGCCGCCGATCTCAAAAACCTGCGGGCAGAAGGTGTTGAGCAAAAGACCGACGATCATCGGGTAAATCATGATGTCGCCCGGGATGCGCGGGACCCTGAATTTCTTTTGCTCGTTGGCGGTTGCTTCCTGTGCCATGAAACCCCCCATTTCCGCTGACGGGGTACAAAAGCCCACGTCACGCTTTGCTACAGTAAAGTTTGACCATGGTACCAGAAGAAATAGACCAGCTCGGTGAAAAATTCGACAAGTTGGGATGGAACGAGATTCGGCGCCCGCGACGCCACCCCTATATAAGGCTCAAAACAATATAGAGTACGATGCCCGAGACGCAGCGCCACAGCATCGATTTTGTCTTGACCGCCACGACCACGACGCCGGCGGCCGCAATCCAGGGAACCAAGGCAAGCCAGAGTCCCGCGTCGAACGCGCCGGGGCTCACCAAGTCGTTGGCGACCAGCGCGGCAAAGGCAGCGGGCGGGATATAGCCCAGGGCCTCGGTAATGCGGGGCGACAGGGTCCGCCCGCGCAAGGCGAACGCCGGCGCGATGCGAAAGAACGCGATAGCAGCCCACGACGACAGCCACAGAACCAAGAACTCGTTAACGGGCATCGCGGGCACCTCTTCCGTCAAATACAGCATCGCACGCCAACGCAATGGCAATGCCGGCCACGACGCTTGCCGGCACGGCAATATTCGTGAGGCCCAAGAACTTGCATACGGCGACGGACACCGCGCCCGAAACCGCCGCGACAACGTTGCCGCGCGACAGCCGCTGCGAAAAGAGCAGGCAGATAAAGAGTGAGGTGCAGACAAAGGCTGCAATGGCGGTGGGAACATCGACAACGGCGCCGACGATGGCGCCCGTCGTACACGAAACGCCCCATGTTGCGATAAGGATCACGTTGAGCACGAAGGACTCACGCGGGCCCCAATCCTCCCCTTCAACCAACTTGGCAAGCGAGATGCCGTATGCCTCCTCGGTAAGTGTCGCGGCAACAGCCAGCGTCTGACGCTTCGAGGCACCCCTCAGATGCGGTGCGATCGATGCCGAGTAAAGCGCAAAGCGCGAGGAGATTGCGGCGACGCTCGCGACGATCGATGCTGCAGGCACACCCGCCAGCCACAGGTTGCAGATCATAAACTGCCCGCTGCCCGTCACAAACGTGCTGCTCAGGGCAAAGACCATCCAGGGCTCCATTCCCGTCTGCCCCATGATCATTCCGCACGGCGCGCCTATTGCAACATAGGTAAGCATCACCGGCCAGACGGTTCTAACGATTTTGAGCACCATACGCTTCTCATCCTGACAAGGTCTCCGAGTCGCATGTAGCGATACGGCAGAATCATCATCCGGCAGCAACCGAGTTCACCTACAATTGCCACCGGATCGAAAGACACAACTTTTTAGGAAGTCATTATGGCAGCTATCGATCGAGACCGGGCGCGCGCGGCCTTCAAAAGCTACACCGATGCCTACGACGCCACCAACCCACGCATCGCGCTCAAAATCGAGCATACGTACCACGTGGCCGAGGCATGCGATGCCGTAGCGCGCGAGCAGGGCTGGTCGTCAGAAGATATTGACCTGGCATGGCTTTGCGGCCTGCTACACGATATGGGCCGCTTTGAGCAGCTGCGACGCTGTGACACCTTTAAGGACGCCGAGAGCATGAGCCATGCGGCGCTGGGCATCGAGGTCCTCTTTGGCGAGAATCCCGCCGATGCACCCGCCACGACAAACATCCGTGACTTTATCGAAACCGGTGCGCATGACGAGCTCATCCGAGCGAGCATCGCCTATCACAGCGACTTTCGCCTGCCGGCACAACTCGACGAGCGTACACGGTGTTTCTGCGATATCGTGCACGATAGTGACAAGATCGACATTATGCGCACCATCGCCGACAGCACCGTCGATACCATCCTCAAGGTGGACGAGAAGACGTTTCTCGGCAGCCGTTTCTCGTCGCCGACACTTGCCGCCTTTGACGAGCACCGCTGCGTCGCGCGCGACGAGCGCAACGAGCCGGCGGACTACCTGGTGGGGCTCATCTGCTTTATGTTTGAGCTCGTCTATCCAGCGAGCCGCGCGCTGGCGCGCGAGCAGGGCGATATCTACCGCCTGATCGACGCGCCCTTTGGCATTACGCGGCCCTTTACCGACCCCGCCACGCAGGCAACTTGGAGCCGCATAAAGGACGAGATGCGCGACTGGCTGGCGCGCGCCTAGCGCTCAAGCTGAGCCAGCAGCTCCTCGACGACCTCGACGGCATCGCCGACAACCTTGTACTGGGCAGTACCAAAAATGGGGGCATCCGGGTCCTCGTTGATGGCGATAATGCACTCAGCCCCACCGATGCCGGCAAGATGCTGGATGGCGCCCGAAACACCGATACTCACGAGAAGTTTGGGCGAAACCGATACGCCCGTCTGGCCAATCTGATGGCGATACTCCAACCAGCCGGCCTCCACGACAGGTCGCGTGCAACCAAGCTCGGCTCCCAGAGCCTCGGCGAGCCTTCGCATCAGGGGCAGATTCTTCTTGGAGCCAATGCCGCGGCCCACCACGACCAGGCGCTCGGCATCGACAATCGAAGTCTGCTGTCCCCACTCCTCGGCGGGAATCGAGATCTCGACACGAGCCTTAGCATCATCCGCAAGCGATATCTGGGTGATCGTGCCAGAACGGCCGTAGTCGAAGTCGGGAGCCTTAAAGATACCGGGGCGTACCGTTGCCATCTGGGGACGGTGGTTGGGGCAAATGATGGTGGCCATCAAGTTGCCGCCAAACGCCGGGCGCGTCTGCTGCAGCAAGCCCGTCTCCGCATCCATCGAAAGCACGGTGCAGTCGGCCGTGAGGCCCGTCTGCAGGCGCACGGCAACGCCAGGCGCCAGCTCGCGGCCAAAGGCGGTCGCGCCGTACAGAATTGCCTCGGGCTTGCGCTCGGCTACCAAATCACAGATCAGGCGAGCGTAGACTTCGGCATCGCTCTGACGCAAACGCTCGTCGCGACAGACTAGAACCTCGTCCGCGCCGGCGCAAACCAGGTGTTCGAGGTCTCCGAGCGAGCCCTCGGGGCTCATGCCGACCAGTGCCACCAGACGGCAGCCGCGAGCATCGGCAAGCTCGCGGCCCTTGCCCATAAGCTCATAGGCAACGGGAGTCACCGTATCGTGCTCGTCGGTCTGCACGAATACCCAAATGTCTCGATATGCATCAAGGTCCACCGCACCAGCGGCCTCGTCACGCTCGATCGAGATAACGTTGACAGGGCAGGCGTCGACGCACCCACCGCACAGGATACAGCCGTCGGTTACGTGGGCACAGCGATTGGGGCGCTCGCCCTCCACCACAATGCCGCCCGAGGCACAGGCGCGAACGCAGCGACCGCAGCCGATACAGGCTTCGCTATCGATAATCAACCCGCTCATCTATGCCATCCCCTCGATAATCTTGGCAAGCTTTGCCGCCTGCTCGGACGCCGTCCCCTCAACGGTCTCGCACGTTTGGTCACGGTCGGGCACAAACGAGCGCACGACCTGTGTCGGCGACCCGGCAAGGCCGCAACGCGCGGGGTCGGCGTTCACGTCGGCGGCACTGACCACGCGCGCGTCCGCCTCCTCCGCCGCACGAATACCGGCAATACTTGGCATACGCAACTGGCCAATCTCCTTGGCAGTCGTCATCGCGCACGGCATCTCAAGATACACCGTCTCCTCGCCGGCATCGCATCCGTGAACGAGCGCCAGCGAGCCACACGTCGTAAAGCC
>CAVHBE010000174.1:481-5478 GCA_963634045.1 Methanobrevibacter smithii | reverse complement strand
CTCAAAGGCACCGGCAAGCTCGGGACCGATCTGGGCCGTATCGCCATCCACCGCCATCTTGCCGCAGATGAGCAGGTCGAAGTCCTCGTCGAGCGCTTCGATGCCGCACTTGAGGGCGTAGGTGGTTGCCAGGGTATCGGCACCTGCAAAGGCGCGATCGGTCAGCAGCAGCGCGTCGTCGGCACCGCGGGCGATGCAGTCGCGCAGCAGTGACTCGGTCGCGGGGATGCCCATCGACACCACCGTCACGCGCACATCCATGCCAAAGCCGATAAAGTCGTCCTTCAGCGCCAGCGCGCATTCCAAAGCACTCGCGTCAAAGGGATTAATGACCGCCTGCTTGCCATCGCGCACGATGGTATTGGTCTTGGGGTCCATCTTGACCTCGGTGCTGCCCGGCACGGCCTTGACGCACACCACCATATGGAAATCGCTCATCTTCACGCGCCCCCTTTCTGGACGAGCTCATCCAAGAGCTTCTCCGAAAACAGGTTACCGCGACCCAGCTGCCCGTCAGGATCGAGCTGGAGCTTGAGCCGCGCCGACTCGACCATGGCCTCGTGACCGTACATCGTCTCCAAGAAGCCCGCCTTGATCTTGCCGACGCCGTGTTCTGCGGAGACGGCGCCGCCCATGACCGTGACCTCGGAAGCCCACTGGGCAAAGAGTTCTCCGCCGCGGCGATAATCCTGCGCATCGCGCGGCAGAATGTTCACATGCAGATGGTTGTTACCGATGTGCCCCCAGGCGGCAGATTCAAGCCCACTTTCGGCCAACGTGCGGCGATAGAGGGCCACGACATCGGCCAAGTGCGCGTTGGGCACCGACATGTCCGAACCCAGTTTGGTGATGGTGGGATCCATGCGGCGGCGCTCGTCGATGAGCATGTTGACGCTCTCGGGCACCGCATGGCGGAAGAATCGCTGACACTCGCGATCGACCTCGGTGCGCGCGACCCATGTCGCATCGTCACTGCCGCCCGCAAGCTCCAGTACCCACCCCAAGTGATACAGCTCCTCAGTCGCCTGAACTTCGTCGTCGCAGTCGAGCTCCACGTAGACACAGACCTTGGCCTCTTTGTCGAGCGCAGGCAGCGAGGCGAACGCGGTCGACTGTTCGCGCTGGCGACGTAGAATAGCCAGGGCGCCAGCATCGAAGTACTCGATGGCAGCCGCATGGGACAGGACGGGACGCACAGAATCGGTGAAGGACACGGCCTTGTCTTCGCTGTCGAAGAAGCAGCTCACGCCCCAAACGACCGCGGGTGCCACCTGCAGGGCAATCTCGAGTTCGGTGATGACGCCGATTGTGCCACACGCACCGATAAACAGATCGATGGCATCCATATCGTCAGCAACGAAATAGCCCGAAGCATTTTTTGTCTTGGGCATGGTATAGCCGGGAAGATCGAGCTCGAGTGTACGGCCCGCTGCCGTCACGAGCGACAGGTGGCGGCCCTGGGCAAAAGCCTCGCCGCGCCGAAGCTCAAGCAAATCGCCATCAGCCAGCACGACGTGGAGTCCCGTGATATGTGGGCGCATGGGGCCGTAGGCGTAGCTGCGGGCACCGGAGGCGTTACATGCCGCCATGCCGCCCAGACAGGCAGACGCCTCGGTGGGATCGGTGGGAAAAAACTGCTCGGGAGCCTCTTGGAACTCCTCGTAGGCCTCAAGCGATGCCTGGTCCCAACCAGCGGTCGGCAGCACCTTCTTGCTCAGCTGCTTGCGCAGCTCCGAGAGCACAACGCCCGGCTCCACGCGCAGCAGAAATTGGCCTTGTTCATCGCGGCGAAGGCCCAAATAGCGATTCATACGGGAAGTATTGAGGATATGCCCGCCGTGGGGCACGGCGCCGGCGGCAAGGCCGGTTCGGGCGCCCTGAACCGTTACCGGAACACGCTCGACATGGAGCTTTTCCAAAATGGCACGGACCTCGTTTTCCGTTGTCGGAAACGAGATGCTCGAGGCCTCGCCCGATGCGCGAGATTCATCGCGGCCATACTCTTCGAACTCGTCGGTGAAGGGTTTGATGGTTGCAGACACGCGAACTCCCCCTTTAGCTAACTACAGTGTTTGCAGGGAGATGTTACCGCATCGTTTCGTCGACGTGTTCGAGACCGTCTCCATAATTGGCGTTTTTTACGTTCGTGCAATTCGGCGAGCGGCTTGATTTCCTCGGCAGACGATGCTTTTGACACATATGGCCCCGCCGTCGCCGACCGCGCGATTGTCGCTCGAAAAAAGTTGGAGTATTTTTTGCCGCCTTTTACCTGAGGAGACGCCAATCCGTCAAGCATTTGGTCAGAAATTGGTCAAGTAGCGGCTGATACGGTCGGCGTCGACAGCCAAAACCGATAGAAGTTTTGGCCCAGAAGCAGGGAGGTTCCCATGGCATATTACTGGCCCCAGTACGGCATCGCCATCGAAGTCGACGACGATCCCCATCTCCTGCCTTTCGACGAAGAGGCATTCCCCGATACGACGGTCTACCACGTTACCACCGATGTGATCTGCGACCCCGAGTCGTTCTCGGCGCTCGCCCACCACATCGCGCATATCCACGACATCGAGCTCCCTCCCGACTTCGACGAGCTCGTCTACTCGCGCCGTCTGATGCTTCACATGCTCTTTGGAGCGGACCCGTCCACCTTTGCGCGCGTCTATACCGCCAAGGATGCCGCATGAGCGCGAAGAAGCCACCCCACTTTGCAGGCCTGGGTCGTCGCAAGAAGCTCATCGTTGCCTGCTTGGCCATCGTCTGCGCCCTTGTCGCCGTAGGACTATACGCTTGGCAGTCGCAGCCCGTACCCGAGGCGGGCGCTTCGGTCACGACGGCCGAGGGCAAAACGCGTCAGGAAATCCAAGATGAGCTCGACGCCATCGTCCGCGACAACATGATGACGATTTCGGTCGCGCCGGTCGCTCAGCTCCAGGAGGACGGCAAGCTGCGCGTCAACGTGCAAAACGTCCAAGACAATAGATTTCCCCAGCGATTCCGCGTCATCCAAAACGACGAGACCATGTACGAATCCGGTGTGGTCGAGACCGGCAAGACAATCGAGACGTGCCCCGCCGGCGACATCAAAGAAGGCGAGGCGTACATCGAGATCCAGGCACTCGATGCAAAGACCCTCGACAGCCACGGCAATCCGACACGTGTCAAGGTACGGGTTGAGCAAGCCGAGAACTAGCTTTCCGGCCGACGCGGCACCGCACGTAATTCACCAGCATTCGTCCAATCATCGCGGGGACGGTCCGCGGCGAATAGAAAGGAACAACCATGGACATCACCAGGAACATGAACGGAGCCAGAGCGCTCGTCGCGGGCGCAGGGCTCGCGCTCGCGCTCGCAATGGGCGCGGCCCCGACGCCAGCTATGGCAGCCGGGCGCGTTGGAACCACGAAAGTAATGGTCAGGACCGAGATCGACAACGTTGAGTTCAAAGTTCCGACGGTTATTCCCTTCGTCGCCAAGGCCGACGGCACGCTTCAGGGCCCCTCAGAAGACGCGACCACCATCGACAATCATTCGGCCTACGGCATCCATGTCACCAACATGAAGATCGACGCCATGAACACCTGGACCATTGCTGCCGACGCCAAGGACGGAACCGCACAGAACTCCATCGACTTTAAGGTCGGCCCCGACGGCGCACTCCAGAACGCCAGCGCCGCAATGCAGAAGACAGGCCTCGATCTTTCCAAGAACGCAGCCTTCGACATGGGCTACCAGGGCATTGCCGGCGGCACGGACAAAATTAAGCTCAAGACAAGCGGAAACGTCGCCCGCGTCACGCGCGACATCTTCCGCGTAACCGGCGAAGGCGATCAGGTTGCAACGATCACCTGGACGGTCGAGCCCGGTGCGCACACGGCATAAGGCCGTCGCCCTGGCCGCCGCCGTCAGCATCCTAGCGTTTGGGCCAGCCATGGCCTTTGCCCAGCAAGAACAGGCGCAGGCCGCCACGCAAGTGACGGTCGACCTCTCGGAGCTCGACCGCGGCGACCGCGAAGAACCGTTGGCGCAGACAGGCGACAGACGATGGCTCTTGGCAGCAGGCGCCACAGCAGCAGGCGCGGGAACCGCCGGCCTCGGTCTGCACATCAAACGTAGCCAGAAACAAAACACGGACAGGCCGCACTAAATTAGCTAAGGAGACCCCATGGCATCGAAGAACCTTTTGCCCGTCGTCGCACTCTGTGGCGCGCTCGCAACCGGAACGCCTGTCGCCGCTTGGGCGACTCCCGTCATGGCAGACTCCTTACCAGCAGCCCTAAGTTCCGCACCAAATCCGTCGAGCGCCATTGCGTGCAAGCGTTTTTCGATCGCACAGGCCGCGATCTCAACCTCGGGATGCCTTCGTCGTAATACGGACGGCTCGATAGTCGTGGATATCAAGCGTTCGAACAAGGCAAACGGCTCCCAGGCGGGGTGCGCCGTCTGCACGTGGCGCTCGGTTGTGCTCGATGAAGATGGCGATCCATGCAATTTAGAGCTGCGCATCGACATCGCTTCGGTCGATGACTCGGCGAACGGAGCGAAGGTCGCCTTCGACGGTGCGTTTTTCGAGAAAGGAGGCGGTATATGTCTGGGCTGCGCCGCCGCGAATGCAGACGATGCGCAGCCCACCCTCTCATTCACGGCATCGTTGCGGCTGACCAAAGCCGGTACCGATGTTATCGCGGCGGGAGAAGCGTCCCTGCTGTTCTACGCCGTCAGCACCAAAGACACAGACGCTCATTTCGAGAAGCCAGCCGGATCACTCAGCCTTACACGAGGGATAGAGGCAGGCCCTATTGAAATCGATGCCCACGCGCAAAGCAGGCAACGCATTCTTGCCGACCCGGCGCTTCTCGAAATGGAGTGGAACGGATCAGGAGCCATCGGAATTCTCCCCTCCGCGTTTGACGCCAAGACGCTCCCCCCAAACGACGAACCCATCAACGCAACCATACAAGAAGAGAGCGCGGACAAAGAAGCAGGTGCGGGCGACACGC
>CAVHBE010000174.1:0-471 GCA_963634045.1 Methanobrevibacter smithii | reverse complement strand
AAGCGCCGAATGAGCCCGCTGCCGATCCAAACGATCCCGAGCTCGCGAACAGTCTGGGGCTTGCTGATCCTCAAGAGATCGATGAAGGTAACTGCTGCGTGCTTGCCGCGCTCGACCACACAGAGGTCATCGACGCTGCGAACATCGAAGTTGCCGCCGCCAATCAGCCCGTCCGCAAGTCGGCTATCATCGCATTTCCTGAATCCATCGAAGTCGTCTTTTTGCCATCAGGCGAGGTCGTGGCCCCAACACTGCTCACCTTGTTGGGCGCCAAGAATACTCGAAACGAAATTAAAAAGATCACGGTTGTCGACCCTGCAACCACCGCCAAGCTGCGTCTATACGCCGTTCCCCCAGACGGAGGCAAGACCTTGGAATTCGATGGCGACACACTTCTAGCCTGGCGACGTCTGGACATTATGCAAGACGTCTCGTATCAGATCGAACTCGAAGGGTTTGATCGTGCCCGCG
>CAVHBE010000173.1:0-5701 GCA_963634045.1 Methanobrevibacter smithii | reverse complement strand
GCTGGGCAAGCTGTGCAAGCGCGCCTGGGCCGCCGGCGTCCAGGTTATGGTCGAGGGTCCGGGCCACATGGCGCTCGACGAGATCGCCGCCAATATGAAGCTGCAGAAGCGCCTGTGCCACAACGCCCCGTTCTATGTGCTCGGGCCGCTGGTGACCGATATCGGCGTGGGTTACGACCACATCACCGCAGCCATCGGCGGCGCCATCTCCGCGAGCTCCGGCGCCGACTTTCTGTGCTACGTGACGCCGGCCGAGCACCTATGCCTGCCTAACGCCCAGGACGTGCTCGACGGCCTCATGGCCACTAAGATCGCCGCACACGCCGCCGATATCGCCAAGAAGGTGCCGCACGCCCGAGACATGGACGACAAGATGGGCCAGGCGCGCCGCAAGCTCGACTGGGATGCCATGTGGAAGTGCGCTCTCGACCCGGTCACCGGTAAGAAGCGCTACGAGGAGTCCCCTGCCGCCACTGAGGGCACCTGCACCATGTGCGGCAAGATGTGTGCTGTCCGCACCGTCAACAAGGTGTTCGAGGGCACGACGATCGATCTTGGCATGGAGGACTAGCCCTATCGCCGCGGCCGCTTCTGGCGGCGAGCTGGCGCTTGTCGATTGTTGACGTGTGAACATTTGCTTACATTTGCGTAAAGATTGCATCGCCCGCCCGGGTTCGGCATAGAGTCGGCCCGGGCATCTTTATAATGCTGGCTTAAAGACCCATTTGATTCCGACCGAACAAGGGAGCGAACATGGATCGTAGTAAGGTACCTGCCGTCCTGTCCATCGCGGGATCCGATTCCAGCGGTGGCGCCGGCATTCAGGCCGACATCAAGACCATCACGGCGCACCGCCTGTATGCCGAGACGGCCATCACCGCCATCACAGCGCAAAACACACTGGGCGTTACCGCCGTGCAGGATATCTCGCCAGATATCGTAGCCGCGCAAATTGACGCCGTTTTTGACGATATCCGCCCCAACGCCGTCAAGATTGGCATGGTTTCTTCTGTCGAGATTATCGAAGTCATCGCCGACCGCTTGAGCGCTTGGAACGCGGCAAACGTGGTAGTCGACCCCGTCATGGTCGCCACCTCGGGCGCGCGGCTGATTGCCGAAGACGCCGCCGAGGCGCTCACCCGCCGCCTGTTCCCGCTAGCGACGGTTATCACGCCCAATATTCCCGAGGCCATGGCCCTGCTCGACTACGAGGTCGACTCCGAGCGCACGCAGCAAAATGCTGCCATGCTCCTCACCCGCCGCTTTGGTTGCGCATCCCTCGTTAAGGGTGGGCATCTTGTCAACGAGGCCAACGATGTACTGGCCGAACCCGCGCCGCTCGATGACGAGGGCAACCATCTGGGAGATCCACTCACCACGTGGTTCCGCCACAAGCGCATCGAGACCGACAACACACACGGCACCGGCTGCACACTCTCGTCCGCCATCGCCTGCGCGCTGGCCCAGGGCATGGATCTTGCCGACGCCGTCAACGCCGGCAAGGCCTACCTGACAGGCGCTCTGGCCGCCGGCCTGGACATGGGCAAAGGCTCTGGCCCCGTCAACCACATGTGGCAGTATTAAGATTCGCAGCCCAAGCCACCGCAAAGGCGCCCGTCCCCTTTGCGGTGGCTTGGGGTCGCGCTACTCACCAAGCATCTCTTGGAGCTTGGCTGCCACGGCGTGGCCCAGGCTCTCGTGGCTTTCGGGCATCATGTGCAGATAATCGATATCGCCCGGCTCGGCAAAATCAGCGGCATTCAAAAAGTCGCAGCCAAACTGTTTAGCAGCATACGCATAGTATTCGGCAAAATGCTCCGAGGCCTCGACGGAGCGCTCGTCAAAGTCGGTCATGTACACATCGGCGATCTGCGGTTTAATCTTGATAGGCGCCATCAGCAGAATACGCGGGCAGGGCGCGGCTTCGGTCCAGGGAAACGCGCGGACGGTGCGAATCAGCGCCATGGCACCGTCAGCGATATCGGCAGCCCCCACGCTAAAGACCGTCTTGCAGTCGTTGGTGCCCAGCATAATCACGATCGCATCCAGCGGCTTATGAGCCTCGAGCAGCATCGGCAACGCGCGGATGCCGTTGAGATTAGTGTCCAGATGGCACATGTCGTCGCGTACCGTCGTGCGGCCGTTGAGGCCTTCCTCAATCACGTGCCAGCCCTCGCCCAGGTCGCGCTGGGCCACGCCGCACCAGCGCACATCGTGCGCATAGCGTACCGCGGTGCCGTCGCGCATGCCCGCCGGATCATAGCCGTAGGTATTGCTGTCGCCAAAGCACAGAACGTTTTTCATCGTAAGCCCTTCCTCTAGTAAAAAGAAAAAGTCGGCGGGAGCAGTCTCTCCCGCCGGATCGACCTATCTGTCAGCACATACCGATTACAGGTACTTGCGCCAATCGTCATCGTCTTCATCGTCCTCGGCGGCAGCCTGGGCCTGCTCGGCGGCGTGGGCAGCCGCAGCGCGAGCGGCAACCTGGGCATAGGACTCCTCGTTGCGCTCGGGGAAGTTTGCCAGCACGTGCTCGAACTTGGCAAAATCTTCGTCCCAGCGCGTAGAGGGCACGGCAAAAAAGACCTGCTTGACCTTAAAGTCGCCCGATGCGAGCTCCTTGCGGAAGAGCTCGGCCACGGCCTCGGCGTCAAAGCCGTTGTTGTCGCAGCCCCAAGCGCCCAGCACGAGCTTCTCGCGACCCAGCTCGTCGCAGATGGCAAGCACAAAGCGGATGCGATCGCGCAGGGCGTCCAGCAGGGCATCGTCACCCACGCGATACTCCTGGCGAGCGCGCTTGGCGTTGGGCGCGGCGGCCACGATCACGTCGGCATACGCATGCACGTGGTTGCGGTCGAAGCGCACCGCAGGCACCACCAGCGCACGGTTGCGGTAAAGCTCGCAGTTGATGTTGCGGCGACGGTTCTCGCCGTACCAATTGCGCTGTTTATCGAGCACGTTGTACAGGTACGAATCGGCACAGAGCGTGGCCTCCTGACCCAGATAGCCCTGGATGTAGCCGCCGCCCGGGTTGGTGAACGAGGCAAAGGCGAGCACGGCCATGTCGCAGAACTGCGCGTAGCCTCGGCCGTTATCCAGAATGGCCTGCGTGGCAGAGGCATCGAGCACGGTGACCTCGGGCAGAACCGGAGCGGGCTCCTCGGCGGGCTCGGGCGCCACCTCGGTATCGACTGCAGCCTCGACCTCGGCGGCCTCGGGCTCCTCGGCAACCTGCTCCTCGGCAGCAGCAGCCACCTGGGCCTTGACCTTCATCGCCGCGACAAAACCGGCAGGCATACCATCGAACTCGCACACGCCGGCAAGCGAACGCTCGATGTCCTTGGCGCAGGCCTCGGACATAGCCGCCACATGGCACTCGGCGGCCTTGGCACGCGCCTCGCGCTTGGGATTGGGCTGACCCGTTCGGTTGGACCTGCGGTTACGGTTCCTGTTGTCGACGTCTGCCATACGTGGCCACCTTTCCTGTCGCTGCCGCTATCGGCTTTTTCCCATCCATGATACCCCGCCGCGCACAAAAAAGACGGCCCCGAAGGACCGCCTTTCGCATCGTTTTACCGTGTCCGGCAGGAAGCGTCGCAATGCCGCGCTTTAATCGCGACGGCCGAGGATGTTCAAAATGCGCAGGAACACGTTGATAATATCCACGAACAGGTTAGAGGCCATGAGCACGGCGTTGGGCAGCGTAGGCGGCACCGTCGTGGCAACATAGGTGTCGTAGCCAATAAAGCCAGCGAACACCACAATCACGATCAGGTCGGTGATGGACTGCGACACGCCCATGAACATCAGCACGATCTCAACCAGAATAGTGGCGAGCAGAATACCAAAACCGATGCCATACACACGCTGGAAAAACTTGGGGAAGGTCACGCCAAGCGTGCCAAAGACAAAGGTGATGGCGGCCGTGGCGATAAAGGCAGTGTTGATGGTGGGCAGGTCGTAGTTGGCAAGGCCAAACGACGCGGTCAGGCCAAAGGTACTCGCAAAGATTACGTAGCCCACAAGGGACAGGCCCACGGACTGCTTGCTGGCGGCGGCCGACATCATGACCATGCCGACGATGGTCAAAATAAACGAGCCAAAGACCAGCGGCAGGGCGGCGCCGCTCATCATCATGCGCGCAAACGACATGGTGCTCGTAAAGTAGGCGCCGGCGCCCATGGCGCAAAAGCCCAAGAAGATCAGGGCAGACATGGCGAGATTGTACGCGCGCGGCGACATCTCCTTGGCGCGGCTTGCGCCGCTCTCGACGGGGCCGTTCTGATAGCCCTGGATATCGTTCATAGGTTCGTCCTTTCAAAAAGTGCCGTGAAAGACGGCGCAGCAGGTGACAAGATTCCTGTCATTGTACCCGAATGCCGTACGTCCTTACCCACGGCGCTCGCCCTCGAGTGTACGGTCGAATGCCCACACCCACCAACGCATCAGATGGGCCTGCGAACCATCTGGTCGTTCGCGCGTCTGGTCCTCCAGATACAACTCGGTCGCGTGCCCGCCAAAACGCACCTTATAGGTTGCCGTACGGATGCCGTGAACCGTCAGGCCAAACCCAGTGGTCGAGACAATCTCGTCAATCGTAAAGCAACGACCGTCGACCCAGCAGACGGTGACCGGCACGACCTGTCCGCCCGCGAGGATGCGAGCCACGACGTCCACATACTGCTTGTGCACGCGCCGAGTTTTGCCATCTGTCTGTCGATATTCCATGCCTCCTATTATCGAACGCATGTTTGCATGTTGTAAAGCGAACAGACTGTGGTTTTGGAGTGTCGTAGTAATCGCACGTGTCCGCATGGCGTGTTAGCAAAAAGAACACCCGCGGTCAACAGGGCTAATATTCAATTTTAGTGCCAAAAAGTTCACTTCTCCCATCAGAACTCGGTAAAGAAACCCACAGGAGGTGATACGATTTATCATGTTTTTGTAACGTGTCTGCAAACTTCGAGAAAGCCCATATATGGACGTAACGTTCTCAACCTTCCTCGGCCAAATTGTGTCGAACCCAGTCCTTGCCGTCACCGTGATCCTCGCGTTGGGCGCCATCTTCGTCAATGGATGGACCGACGCGCCCAACGCCATCGCGACCTGCGTCACTACGCGTTGCATGCCCGCCCGCGCCGCCATTCTCATGAGCGCCGCATTCAACTTCCTCGGTGTGCTCATCATGACGCACTTTAACGCGAGCGTCGCCAATACCATCTCGCATATCGTCGACTTTGGCGGAAACAGCACCATGGCGCTCGCGTGCCTCTGCGCGGCGCTGTTCTCCATCGTCGTCTACGGCGCCACAGCGTCGCGTTTTGGTATCCCCACCTCGCAAAGCCACAGCCTTATCGCCGGCCTGACCGGTGCCGCTATCGCCCTCGGCGGCGCGAGCAGCGTCAACGTCCACGAGTGGATGAAGGTCATCTACGGCCTGGCGCTCTCCATCGGCCTGGGCTTTGTCATGGGCTGGGTCCTGTGCAAGCTCGTCTCGATTCTTTTCGCCGCCGCCAACAGGCGACGTGCCAATGTCTTCTTTAAATACGCTCAGATCGCGAGCGCTGCGGCCATGAGCTTTATGCACGGCGCGCAGGATGGACAGAAGTTCATCGGCGTGCTCTTTTTAGGCGTGGCCTTTGCCAGCGGCCAGACGAGCGTCGGCGATGCAGGCATCCCCATCTGGATTATGCTGCTGTGC
>CAVHBE010000172.1:13086-14772 GCA_963634045.1 Methanobrevibacter smithii | reverse complement strand
GCGGCGACGGCACCGTGGGCGCCAACAAGAACTCCATCAAGATCATCGGCGACCACACCGACAAGTACGTGCAGGCCTACTTCCAGTACGACTCCAAGAAGACCGGCGGCGTCACCGTCTCGCACCTGCGCTTTGGTGATTCCCCGATCCGTTCGCCGTACTACGTGACCAAGGCCGATTTTGTCGCCTGCCATAACCCCAGCTACATCGTTAAGGGCTTCAAGATGGTCCGCGACGTCAAGCCGGGCGGCACCTTCCTGGTCAACTGCCAGTGGAGCGACGAGGAGTTCGCCGAGCACATGCCCGCCGTGGCCAAGCGCTACATCGCGAACAACAACGTCAACGTCTACCTGATCGACGCTATCGACCTGGCCGCCAAGGTCGGCATGGGCAAGCGCACCAACACGGTGCTCCAGTCCGCCTTCTTCGCGCTGGCCAAGGTCCTGCCCGCTGAGGACGCCCTGCAGTACATGAAGGACGCGGCTACCAAGTCCTACATGAAGAAGGGCCAGGCCATCGTCGACGCCAACCATAAGGCCATCGATGCCGGCGCTACCGCCTTCCGTAAGTTCGAGGTTCCGGCCGACTGGGCAACCGCCGAGGATGCCGCCCCCGTCGAGCTCTCCGAGGAGACCAAGTCCGCCATCGCCCAGCAGGTCAAGAACCTGCTCGAGCCCATCGATCGCATGGATGGCGACAGCCTGCCCGTTTCCGCCTTCGTCGGTTGCGCCGACGGCCAGTTTGAGCTGGGCGCCTCCGCATACGAGAAGCGCGGCGTCGCCGTGGTCGTTCCCCACTGGGACGAGACCAAGTGCATCCAGTGCAACCAGTGCGCCTATGTGTGCCCGCATGCCACCATCCGTCCGTTCGCGATGACCGAGGACGAGGCTGCCGCCGCGCCCGAGGCTACCCGCACGCTCGACGCCATGGGCCCCAAGGCCAAGGGCATGAAGTTCACCATGGCCGTGTCCCCGCTCGACTGCATGGGCTGCACCAACTGCGTCAAGGTCTGCCCCAAGGGCGCCCTCGAGATGGTTCCCACCGAGCAGGAGATGGACCAGCAGCCCGTTTGGGACTACATGGTCGAGAACGTCTCCGAGAAGAAGGAGCTCATCGCGGCCAACGTCAAGGGCAGCCAGTTTAAGCAGCCCTACCTGGAGTTCTCCGGCTCCTGCGCCGGCTGCGCCGAGACCGCCTATGCACGTCTGGTGACCCAGGTCGCCGGCGACCGCATGTTCATCTCCAACGCCACCGGCTGCTCCTCCATTTGGGGCAACCCCGCTGCCACCGCTCCTTACTGCAAGGACAAGGACGGTCACGGCCCGGCGTGGAACAACTCCCTGTTCGAGGACAATGCCGAGCACGGTCTGGGCATGGCTGTTGGCTATGAGGCCGTTCAGCACAAGCTGATCGCCGCTACCCAGGACATCATCGCTGCCGATGGTCCGTCCGATGAGCTCAAGGCTGCCGGTCAGGCTTGGATCGACTCCGTCAACGACGCCGAGGCCTCCAAGACCGCTGCCGCTGCCTACGTTGCCGAGCTCGAGAAGTGCGGCTGTGACGCTTCCAAGGCGATCCTCGCCGACAAGGCTTACCTCACCAAGAAGTCCTTCTGGATCTTCGGCGGCGACGGCTGGGCCTACGACATCGGCTTCGGTGGCCTGGACCACGTCCTGGCTTCCGGCC
>CAVHBE010000172.1:9328-13076 GCA_963634045.1 Methanobrevibacter smithii | reverse complement strand
ACGTCAACGTCTTCGTCTTCGACACCGAGGTTTACTCCAACACCGGTGGTCAGGCCTCCAAGGCCTCGAACCTGGGCCAGGTCGCTCAGTTCGCCGCTGCCGGTAAGGTGACCAAGAAGAAGTCCCTGGCCGAGATTGCCATGAGCTATGGCTACGTCTACGTGGCGCAGGTCGCCATGGGCGCCAACCCGGCTCAGACCCTCAAGGCCATCCGCGAGGCCGAGGCCTACGACGGCCCGTCCCTCATCATCGGCTACAGCCCCTGCGAGATGCACTCCATCAAGAAGGGCGGCATGCAGAACTGCCAGGCCGAGATGAAGAAGGCTGTCGAGTGCGGTTACTGGAACCTCTTCCGCTTCAACCCCGAGGCTGCTGCCGGCAAGAAGTTCTCGCTCGATTCCAAGGAGCCCGCGGGCGGTTATCAGGAGTTCCTGATGAACGAGGCCCGTTACGCTTCGCTGACGCGTTCCTTCCCCGAGCGCGCCGAGGAGCTCTTCAAGGAGAACGAGCAGGCCGCCATGGACCGCTACGCTCACCTGCTGAAGCTCAAGACGGTGTACAACGAGGCCTAGGTCTCTCACCGCAGGATCTGAGGGCTGACCTTCGCGGACGTCCTCGGACATGAAAGAACCCCCGCTGCGCACTACGTGCGGCGGGGGTTCTTTCGTCCTGCGGAGTGTCCGCGAAGGTCAGCCCTCAGATCCTGCTGCGACTACGTCCTCGGATTGTGTGGGCGGATGAAGGACGTAGTTGGTCGGGCATTCCGTCCCCTTCGCTGTTTCGCGGCTTTGCCGCGAAACCTCGCGCCACTTTGGGGATGGATGGGGGACTTGGCCGTTGCCGCTTTTTCGGAGCTCTTCTTTATTCCTTTTGTTGGATGAAAAGCCCCTTGTTTTTGCAGGGGTGCATACTCGACTTATATGTGCATAGAATCTCGTATAGTGCGAGTAAGATATTGCGCTGTCTGTTTTGTGTTTAGCAAAGATATAGTTTGCATAATCTGGTCTAATCCCTGCTCTATTAAAATAAAGTTGCACGTAAATGGCGTAGATATGCTTGAGCTGGGGTTCTGTACGCTGAGCGGATAAAAACGACCGTTCACCGTTCCGCTATTTTCAAAATGAATAAAATGAGCGATAAAGAGAATATAAACCTTAATAAACTCGCGTATCGCACGGACGCGGGTTATTAATGGGTTGTAGGCCTTTTACAGAAAGGATTCCAGCAATGTCTAAGCCTCTTGGCAAGCCCGATCGTATCGTCGTCGCCCTTGGCGGCAACGCCCTCGGCAACAACCCCGTTGAGCAGATCGAGGCCGTGAGCAACACCGCTCACGCTCTCCTCGGCCTGATCGAGCAGGGCAACGAGATCATCATCACCCACGGCAACGGCCCGCAGGTTGGCATGATCCAGAACGCCTTCGCCGCCGCCCACGACGCCATCGGCACCCCCGAGATGCCGCTGCCCGAGTGCGGCGCCATGTCCCAGGGCTACATCGGTTATCACCTGCAGCAGGGCATCGGCCGCGAGATGCACAAGCGCTATAAGCGCTGGCACGCCGCCACCGTCGTCACCCAGATCGAGTGCGACCCGGACGATCCCGCGTTCAAGAACCCGACCAAGCCGATCGGCCCCTTCTACACTGAGGAGCAGGCCAAGGAGTTCATGGCCGAGGATCCCTCCAAGGTCTTCGTCGAGGATTCCGGTCGCGGCTGGCGTCGCGTCGTCGCTTCCCCCGATCCCAAGAAGATCGTCGAGGCTGACTCCATCCTCAACCTGCTCGATAACGAGTTCATCGTCATCGCCTGCGGTGGCGGCGGCATCCCCGTCGTCCGCGACTACGAGAACAAGGGCTGCTACAAGGGCGTTCCCGCCGTCATCGACAAGGACCTGGGCGGCGAGCTGCTGGCCGAGGACTGCGACGCCGACGTTCTGTTCCTGCTGACCGCCGTTGAGCATGTCGCCATCAACTTTGGCAAGCCCAACCAGGAGGAGCTCGAGGACATCACCGCCGACGAGGCCGAGCGCCTGGCCGACGAGGGTCAGTTCGGCAAGGGTTCCATGGAGCCCAAGGTCCGCGCTGCCATCAAGTTCGCCCGTTCCCGCAAGGGCCGCACCTGCATCATCGGCGCCCTGGACAAGGCCGCCGAGACCATGGCCGGCCTTTCCGGTACCCGCATCCACGAGTAGTCTCTACTCTGTTGCCTCTCTCGTGGGCGCCAGGCAAGACGCCCACAAACTAGCCTCTCTTCATGAGCCCCGCAGTCCGCTCCGACTGCGGGGCTTTTGCTATTCACCTAGTCATTGGGAACCCGGCACTTGGGGACGTTCCTTTCCTGCCGGCAGCTTGGGACAGTCCTTAAAGGCTGTCCCCAACGACCACTCATTTAAGTCTGTCCCCAATGACTAGTAGTAGGCCCACATGGCTTCGACTTCGTTAAGGACTTCTACGACGCCCCAGCGGCGGACGCTGCGGCTGGCCGAGTTGGGGTCGTAGACGCCAATCTGGTCGGCGTCGTCAATACCGTAAATCACAATGTAGTGGCCCACGTTGGTAAAGGTGCCCGGCCGAACGGCGGCGATGACGGGCGCTCCCGAACGCAGCGCCTGAGTCATCGAGTCGCGATCGTTATGGAGCTCCGTTCCGTTAAGTCCCAACTGCCACGCGCCGCTCGTCATAAACGACCATTCGGTTGCACCGGTGGGGGCGTAATTGCCCGCCTCGGAAAGCGCGCACATATCGACGGGGGTCATATCGGTGCGTCCCGTCTTAAAGATGTAGACCATGGTGAGGCACGTAGGCCCGCAGGCATTTTGGCGGATGGTGCCGCCGGCGTAAGGCAGCTCAGACCATGCAGGATCGATCTGATAGATATGGGGCATCGTGCCGGCTTGCCATTGCGAGCGCGGGGTCGAAAAGGCGAAAGAATAACCGGGCGCGACGGGGGCCTTGAGCAGCTTGTCCTCGGCGGTGGGCTCGAGACCGGCCGAGCCGTGGGACATACAGGAGCTCATAAGCACAAAGACCAGACAGGTAAGGATAGAGCACAGTGCGAGGCGAAGTCGACGAGCCGGCAGGGCGGGGGCATTCACGTGCGATGTCGAGCGGTAAGGCTTGCGGTCGCGTCCGCCTTGGGGATGCGAAAAGAAGCGGTTGATATGGATGCCGGGCTGACGTGCGCCGTTGCGGCGTAGTTGCGGAACCTCGGCCTGACGCTGTCGAGTGCGCGCGCCCAAGCGGCTATCTTGCTGCGCGCTTGTGGCCGTACTCGGACGGCCGCTCTGCCGTGCTCTGCTTGTCTGCTGCCGAGACGAAGGTCTGGGTTGCTCTTGAGGGCGTTGCGGATTGCTGCTCGTGGCCCTTCTGGGCGTCGGCGTGGTACGGCCAGCAAGGCGAACACTTTGTCGCCGTTGATCACCGTCGTTGTATCCGTATGCCATTCGTACCGCCTTGTCTCATGTATAACCTGTCTATCCTACAAAAAAGATGTGCAACAAAGGGGTCTGCGCGTCAAAAGCTCGGTAAACGGTACGAAAGGCGCAAAACACACGGCCTCAAAAACATCTCTATATGCGTCCGATGAGCGTACGCCCGTCGGACGGGCGGCAACAATGAGCGGCAAACCGTGCCGTTCGTCCCAAAAACGGCGCCGCTCGTTTTGCAGTTCTGCCTTCGGTCGAGCTACAAGCGGAGCTGCTGCGCCAAGGCCGTATCTTAAAGCCACGAAATAAAAGAGCGCGGCAAAAC
>CAVHBE010000172.1:512-9318 GCA_963634045.1 Methanobrevibacter smithii | reverse complement strand
ACAGACCGCGCAAGGGGTGACGTCAAGGGGCGTCAAAAAGGAAAGGAGGGGAACAATGGCGGACAAGAACGCAGAAGTTGCAGTCGAGGATAACGGCGGCATGAAGAAAACGCTTTCGCTCTGGAACTTCTTCACCATCGGTTTCGGTGCCATCATCGGTACCGGTTGGGTTCTGCAGGTTGGCGACTGGATGGTCGTGGGCGGCGGTCCCGTTCCCGCTATGATCGCATTCCTCTTGGGTGCAATCTTCCTCGTGCCCGTCGGAGCTGTTTTCGGCGAGCTCACGGCTGCTATCCCCATCTCGGGCGGCATCGTCGAGTATGTTGATCGTAGCTTTGGCCGTACGCTGAGCTACATCACCGGTTGGCTTTTGGCCCTGGGCAACGGTATCCTGTGCCCGTGGGAGGCCATCGCCATCTCGACCCTCGTGTCCGAGATGTTCGGCAGCCTGCCCGGTCTTGAGTGGCTGCGCGCCGTCAAGCTCTACACCATCCTGGGCGCCGACGTTTACCTGTTCCCGACGCTGATCGCGCTCGGCTTTGCAGCCTACGTCATCTTCCTCAACTTCCGCGGTGCCAGTTCGGCCGCCAAGCTCCAGGCCTTCCTGACCAAGGCCCTGCTCTGCGGCATGCTGCTCGCCATGGGCGTCTCGCTGTTCACCGGCTCGCCGGACAACGCCATGCCCGTGTTCTCCCAGGTCACCGGCGCTGGCGGCGGTAAGGCCGCTACCGAGGGCACCAGCCTGTTCGCCGGCATCGTGTCGGTCCTGGTTCTGACCCCGTTCTTCTACGCCGGTTTCGACACCATTCCTCAGCAGGCTGAGGAAGCAGCCGAGGGCCTCAACTGGAACAAGTTCGGCAAGATCATCTCCCTGGCTCTGCTGGCCGCCGGCGGCTTCTACATGGTCTGCATCTACTCGTTCGGCACCATTCTCGACTGGCATGAGTTTGTTAAGAGCCCGGTTCCCGCGCTTGCCTGCCTCAAGGGCATCAACATGCTTCTGTACCTGGCCATGCTCGTCATCGCCACGCTTGGACCCATGGGCCCGATGAACTCCTTCTACGGCGCCACGAGCCGCATCATGCTTGCCATGGGCCGCAAGGGCCAGCTGCCCGAGAAGTTCGCCGAGGTCGACCCCAAGTCCGGCGCTCCCAAGCTCGCCTGCGTCGTTCTGGGCGTCATCACCGTCATCGGTCCGTTCCTGGGCAAGAACATGCTCATCCCTCTGACCAACGTGTCGGCTCTCGCCTTCATCTTCTCCTGCGGTATGGTCGCCCTCGCCTGCCTGCGCATGCGCTTCACCGAGCCCGACCTGCCTCGTCCCTACGAGGTGCCCGGCGGCAAGTTTGGCATCGGCCTCGCTATCGCTGCCTGCGCCATCATCATCGGCCTGCTCGTGATTCCGTTCTCTCCCGCCTCCCTCAACATGGTGGAGTGGAGCATCGTGATCGGTTGGTTGGCTATTGGCCTGGCCCTCATGGCTTTCACCAATTCCCGCAAAAAGTAACGCCTAGCCGGGGCGGATCGGGTGCGCGGTGCCCTCTCTCCCGCGCACCGAACCCGGCATCACTTGGGTAGCTTTGTGAGGCCGCGACCCAACACGGCCTCGCCCACATATATGGATCCATAAGGAGGAACCATGTCCACTAAGTATGCAATCGTTGGCGGCAAGCTCATCGACGGTACCGGTGCCGAGCCGGTCGAGAACTCCCTCGTTCTCGTCGACGATAACGGCAAGATCGAGTACGCCGGCGCCATGCAGGACCTTCCCGAGGGCGTTGAGGTTATCGACGCCGCTGGCAAGACTGTCCTTCCCGGCCTGATCGACACCCACCTGCACTTCTCGGGCAACCTGACCGACGATGACACCGATTGGGTCATGCAGCCGCTCCTCGAGAAGCAGGCCGTCGCCGTCAAGCAGGCCTACGACTGCCTCACCCACGGCCTCACCACCGTCTGCGAGATCGGCCGCTTTGGTATCCAGATCCGTGACTGCATCGACAAGGGCGTCTTTAAGGGCCCGCGCGTTCTGGCCACCGGCCTCGGTTTCTGCCGCGTTGCCGGCCACGGTGACTCTCACCACTGCACCCAGGAGCTCAACAAGGAATCCCATCCCTGGGGCGACCAGGTCGACGGTCCTTGGGATCTGCGCAAGGCCGTCCGTCGTCGCCTGCGCGAGAACCCCGATGCCATCAAGATCTGGGCTACCGGTGGCGGCATCTGGCGCTGGGACTCCGGTCGCGACCAGCACTACTGCTCCGAGGAGATCCAGGCCGTGGTCGACGAGGCAAAGATGGTCGGCATCCCCGTGTGGAGCCACTGCTACAACAACCACGCCGCTGCCTACGATTCCGTTCGCTTTGGCTGCGAGCAGCTGATTCACGGTTTCGATATCGATGAGCGCACCATGGACCTCATGGCCGAGCAGGGCACCTTCTTCACCCCGACGATCGCCTTCCTGCCCACCTGGTACGCCACCTATCCGCCCGTCTACGTCCCCGAGCTGCACGACAAGTACGAGGGCACCCTGGTCGAGAAGGAGCTGCAGCGCAACTACGACTGCCTGCGCGAGGCCAAGAAGCGCGGCGTCGTCATGACGATCGGCTCCGACTCCTTCTCCTTCGTCACCCCGTACGGCACCTGCTCCATCGAGGAGATGTACGAGTTCGTCGACAAGATCGGTTTCACCCCGGTCGAGACCATCACCTGCGCTACCCTCAACGGTGCCAAGATGTGCCACATCGAGGACGAGACCGGTTCCATCGAGGCCGGCAAGTGCGCCGACCTGCTGGTCGTCAACGGTGACGTCGCCGCCGACATCCACGTGCTCAACACCGACAACATGGACGTCATCATGAAGGACGGCTGGATCGTCGAGGCTGGCACCTTTGGCGAGGCCAACAAATACAGCGCCTAAACTACCGTTCATCGACGACTGGATGTAAAACACAGTATTTGATTGCATAATGCAATGGAGAGGGTCGCTTGCGGCCCTCTTTATTGCTATGGGTGCGATAGATAAAAGGGGATGACGGTGGATTTAAACAGGCTGATTCTGGGCAAGAGCTACAACTCTACCAAGGTCTTTCGTACGGCCCAGCATGTGGTCCAGGCCATCCTGCTCGGTGTTGTCGTTCCGGCGCTTATCCTGCTGCTTATCTGGGATTTAACCGATAATCCCAATCCCGTTCCGGGCGTTGTCGTTATTGCCGGCCTGGTCATGCTGTGCTTCTTTTTCTCGTATGTCTTTGTGGTCCCCGATGACCTCACATCGAGCGCAACCGACCGTACGCTTGCCATCGCATCAAAAATATTCGCCTATACATCGCGTGGCCTTACGCCCGAAGCTGCCCTGGGTGCTTCTAAGATCATCCTGTCCGAGACCATCGCCTCTGCCATCTGCTTTACCGATGGCAAACAGGTGTTGGCAAGCTGGGGCGAGGACTCGGCAAAGTGCCCCGCCGGCACCCCGGTCGTGCTCAAGACCACGCTCAGTGTGATTGAGACGGGCGAGCAGAGCGTGTTTTCGCGCGACACCTCCAATGAGACGGGCGGTTATTTTCCCCGCCTGCGCGCCGGCATTGTCGCGCCGCTTACCGTGCGCGGGCATTGCGTGGGCACACTCGAGCTGTACTATCCCCGCCTGAGCAGCATCGATATGCGCCAGACGGCGTTGGCCTCGGGCTTTGCCGATCTCATCTCCACGCAGCTCGCGAGCTTTGAGCTCGAGCGCCAGGACGAGCTTACGGCCCGCGTGGAGCTGCGCGCCTTGCAATCGCAGGTCGATCCTCATTTTCTGTTTAACACCATCAGCACCATCGTGTCGCTCGTTCGAACCGAGCCCGACAAGGCGCGATCGCTGCTGATCGACTTTTCCAATTACTATCGTCAGACGCTTTCTGATTCCGATACGCTCACCACGCTCGAGCACGAGGTGGAACAGGGCACTCGTTATATCAATCTTATGCAGGCCCGGTATGGCGACGGCCGTCTGCGCGTTTCGGTCGACATCGACTTTGAGGTGCACGACAGCCTGGTACCGCCGTTTATCTTGCAGCCGCTGCTCGAAAACTGCATCAAGCATGCGCAGCGCGAGACCGAGCCGCTTTCTATTCGTGTTAGGGCTTTTGAGACCGATGACGGCTTGGAGATCATCGTCGAAGATGACGGCATCGGGATGAGCGAAGAAGTCTGCGCGCATCTGTTTGAGCAGCATCGCCGAGAGGAGCCCGAGAGCATTACCGCCGACGGCTCCGTCAAGCGAGGTTGCGGCCTGGCGCTCTTCAACGTGCTTCAGCGCATCCATTTCTTTTACGGAGAAGATTCTGGTATGCGCGTGAAGTCTCAGGAGGGCGTGGGGACGCAGGTCATCGTTGAGTTGAACGGCGAGCCACAAGAGCCGGCGCCGTTGACGGTGTAGCACGCGGTTGGATTGAGAGAAAAAGAGGGGAAGCGCATATGTCCGAAGGCTGGAACATACTGGTGGTTGATGACGAGCCCCCAATTAGGGCTGAGCTACGCTATCTGTTGGAAAAGGATACGCGTGTGGGTCAGATTGCCGAGGCGGGCAATGTCACCGAAGCCGTGGAGTCGATTCTGTCGAACAAGCCCGACGTGCTGTTTTTAGACATTACCATGCCCGGTCGCTCGGGAATTGAGCTTGCCGAGACGCTGCAGAACCTAAAGACGCCGCCGGTTGTGGTGTTTGTGACGGCATTTGCCGAGTATGCGGCCGATGCCTATAACCTCGATGCTGTCGATTACATCGTCAAACCGGTCGAGGATGCCCGCCTGTCAAAGGCGCTCGACAAGATCGAGACTGCCCTGGGGGCTCGCCGCGTCGTCCATGCTCCGCGCCAGCCTTTGCGCCTGACGGTGGATCGCGGGGGCAAAAAGGTGTTCATTCCCGTGGCGGATGTCTTCTACTTTGAGGCGCGCGCCGATTTTTGCAACGCCGTCTGCGCCGAGGGGACGTACCTGATCAATGAGTCGATTTCCTCGCTCGAGCGCCGCTTGGCCTCCGAGGGCTTTATCCGTGTCCACCGCAGCTATCTGGTTAATTTGGAAGACGTGCATAATATCGAGATCGGCTCCACGGGCCTGATGGAGCTCAGGCTCGATCGCGTAACCTCGACGGTGCCCGTGTCCCGCCGTCGCGCTGCCGAGGTCAAATCGCACTTGGGGCTTGCGTAAGGGTCGGTGTGCCATCGTTTGCCGTTACAGGTTTGGCATGACTGTGCGGTGGGCATAATGGATTGCATCGAATGAAATCGAAAGGATTATTATGCCCGCGCTCATTACGCATCATCTGTTTGGCGAGGAAAGCATCGACCGTCTTCCGCAGGGCGTTATCACGTCCGATGAGGAGCGCATCGCCTTTATCCTGGGCAACCAGGGTCCCGACCCGTTTTTCTTCCACATGCTCACGCCGCGCATTTCCGACTGTATGTCGCTTGCTCAGGTCATGCACCGCTCGCGCATGTCGCGCCAGTTCTCGTGCCTGCGCGACGGCGTGTCGCACCTACAGCCGCGCGATGCCAATCTGGGTCGCGCCTTTGCGCTGGGCCTGCTGTCGCACTATGTGCTCGATCGCAATGCCCACCCCTTTGTCTACGAGCAGCAGTTTGGCATTGTTGAGTCCGACCCCGAGCTCGAGGCTTCGGGCAGCCAAGTTCACGCCGTGCTCGAAAGCGACCTGGACGTGCTGATGCTGCAGCTCAAACGTGACGGGGCCACGGTCGAGGATTATCCGCCGGCGGGCGAGATTGTCACTACCGACCGCATCAATCGCGTTGCCGGCGTGCTGATGAGCTACGTCGCCGGGCGCGTGTACGGTATCGACATCCCGGCGGGGGAGTACGCCGGCGCCGTCTCGGACATGCAGATGCTCTACCGCACTATCGAGCCGGCCGGTTCGGTCAAGACGCGTGCGATTGCCCTGCTTGAGGGCTTGGTGCACGATTATTCGCTACTCGACGGCCTTGCGCACCGCGTGACGACCGAGTTGCCCGAGCGTACCGGCAACCTGGGCCACTTGGCATGGAAGAACCCCTTTACCGATGAAGTCTCGACCGAGAGCTTCCCCGAGGTCTTTGACCGCGCGCTGCTCGATTACGAGTGCACGGTCGCCCGATTCATCGAAACAGGCGATATGGAGGCCGTGACCAACCACGTCAATTACAGCGGTCGCGTGCTCGGCGCCGACGAAGAGTTCGACCGCGAGGAATAACAAACCGTTTCAATAAGTTGCGGTGGAATAGTTCCTGGATGAAGCCCCCGGAGGGCTAAGCGGGAACTATTTCACCGCAACTGCGTTGATGGGACGGCGTTTCGCCCTGCGTGTCCGTATGACCGCTCCTGTCCCTTTGCCGAATCCTTACCGGCGCTTCTGGACAATTGGGGTACGATGAACTAACTGCATATCGGGCGAAATACGAAGGGGCCCTGTCCATGAAATACACCAAGCTCGAGCGTAACTGGGTTATGTACGATGTGGGCAACTCGGCCCTCGTGCTGCTCAATACCTCGGTGGTGCCCATCTACTTTAACGCCATCAATACCGGTGCTTCCTCGGCAGACCTGGTGGTCGCCTGGGGCAACGCGCAGACGATTGCCTCGCTGGTCATTGCCATGCTCATGCCCATTCTGGGCGCGCTTGCCGATTACGCCGGCAACAAGATCAAGTTCTTCTTGGGCTTCTTCCTCACGGGCCTGGTTCTTTGCCTGGCGCAGGCTATCCCCATGTCCGCCATGGCATTTTTGACCGTGTACGTGCTGTGCACCATCGGCCTTAACTCTTCTATGACGTTCTACGACGCCATGCTGCCCGACATTACCACCGACGAGCGCATGGACGCCGTGTCCAGCTCGGGCTATGCCTGGGGCTACATCGGTTCTGCCGTGCCGTTCATCATCTGCCTGGCGCTTATCATGGGTGGCCCCGCTCTTGGCGTCCCCACCATGCTGGCAACGCGTCTGTCGTTTGTCATCACCGGTGCCTGGTGGCTTATCTTTACCCTGCCGCTCATTCGCACCTATAAGCAAAAATACGGTCGCGCGCGCGGTCCCCAGGACACCATCGGCCACATCGTGGGCGGCGTGTTCTCCGAGGTCGGACACACCATGCGCGAGATCGCCCACAACAAGACCGTGCTGGTCTACATGATCGCGTTCTTCTTCTACATCGACGGTGTGCACACGGTCATTTCCATGGCAACCAGCTACGGATCGGCTCTGGGCATCGATTCGACCCAGCTGGTGCTGGCGCTGCTCGTTACGCAGTTTGTGGCCTTCCCGTCCGCCATCATCTACGGCAAGCTCGCCGGTCGCGTGGGCACACTCAACATGATCTTGGTGGCCGTCGCCGCCTATATGGGCATCGTGCTCTTTGCCGCGTTTTTCTTGAAGACCGCCTTTGAGTTCTGGGTGCTCGCTATTTTGGTCGGCTTGTTCCAGGGTGGCGTGCAGGCGCTCAGCCGCAGCTATTTTGGCCGCATCATCCCCAAGGAAAAGTCCAACGAGTACTACGGCTTCTTCGATATCTTTGGCCGTTACGCAAGCGTTATGGGCACCTTCCTGGTGTCGGTTGTCACCTCGCTGACCGGCAACCCGTCGCTGGGCGTCCTTTCTATTGGTGTTCTGCTGGTTGTTGGCTTTGTGCTGCTGGTCCGTCTGTCCCGCATGGCTCAGGCGGCAGAGCGGGCCGCATAGAAGCGAGCGGCTATTGTGTCTGTCCGCGGTACTCTTTTGGGGTTATCCGCAATAAACATTGCGACTTGCGAGCAATGATTTGCCCAAGTGGGTATGATGGAACCAGCTAGGTCGCGGGGCGTCGCCTGTGTTTGGCGGCGCCCCGTTTTTGTGTTGCAGGGAGGGAAGGCATGAACGCCACGGTTGTGATTCCAACATATTGGGCAGACGACGAGGCTCATGCAAACGCTCCCGGCGTCTATGACCACTCGACGAAGCTCAACGCCACCAATCCCGAGCTCGACCGCTGCCTGGCCTCGCTCGAGCAGGTGCGCGACATTCCGAGGATTATCCTTTTGGTGGTCTGCCCCATCTCGGCTACGGCTGATGTGTCGAAGCGCGTGCACGAAATCGTCGACGCGCACCCTGCGCTCAAGGTCACCGTGGTTACCAACACCCAGGCATCGCGTATCGCCGACCGTGTGGCGCAGATTGCTCCCAAGGGCTCGGGCGAGTGCGTGAGCCTGCGCGGATACGGCGCCATTCGCAATATGGGGCTTGCCTGCGCTGCGGTGCTCGGCCACGATGCCGTTGTCTTTTTGGATGACGACGAGACCGTTATCGATGCCGACTTTATGAAGCGCGCGACCTATGCACTGGGCCAGCAGACGCGTCAAGGCCTGCCGATTTTGGTTAAGAGCGGTTACTTTTACGATCGAGACGGATCGCCGTTGGCGCCCACAGACAAGGTGGGCATTTGCCATCGTTGGTGGACCAAACGCATCGAGTTTAATCGCTGGATGAAAAAGGCGCTCTCGGGCACCCGTATTTCGCGTTCAAACTACGTGTGCGGCGGCCTTGTGGCGCTTCATGCCCGCGCCTTTACCCGTGTGGCGTTTGACCCGTTTATCACCCGAGGCGAGGACCTAGATTACCTCTTTAACATGCGCATGTTTGGCTACGACGTGTGGTTTGACAACGAGTGGGTCGTTCGTCACCTGCCGCCCGAGTCCGAGAAGCGCTCGCCGCGCTTTATGCAGGATGTGTACCGTTGGTACTACGAGCGTGCCAAGCTGACATTTGCCGCGCACCAGCAGGAGCTCGTTCCCGTCACGGC
>CAVHBE010000172.1:0-502 GCA_963634045.1 Methanobrevibacter smithii | reverse complement strand
CGTCACGGCCGCGTCGCTCATGCCCTATCCGGGCCCGTGGATTTCGCGCGAGCTCGACGACCGCGTGCGCAAAACCGCCATGGTCCGCAGCATGTTTACCCGCGAGCACGAGGGATACCTGCGCATTTGGCGTCACGGTATTGACGAGGCCAAGACCTACGCGCGCCAAAACGCCGCAAGCTACCTGCGTTTCCAGAGCTTCTGGCCCAAGATCATGGACGGGCTCTGGCACGACGCACAACTGACCAGCATCCTGGAGGGGACTGAATGATCGACCGCCGCGCCCAGCGCGATAATTCAATATCAATCTTTCGCGTGATCGCCGTTGTCTGCGCCATTTGCGTGCTGGTGTACTTTATTTTTGCCCTGGCGACTGGAATCGAGCCGATCGCGACCGTGGTCGCCTGCGCACTGCTGTGCATCTTTCTGTGCATTTTTATCTATTTGACGCTCAATCCCGATTCGGTGCGTTCGCAGTACACCGAAGAGACGCTCTCGGTGG
>CAVHBE010000171.1:1727-6925 GCA_963634045.1 Methanobrevibacter smithii | reverse complement strand
GGCCGGCCAGCGCTTTGGCGTACGCAACTCCGGTGCCACGGTGGTGGTCGAGGGCTGCGGCAACCATGGCTGCGAGTACATGACGGGCGGTCTGGCGCTCATCCTGGGCGAGGTCGGGCAGAACTTCGCCGCCGGCATGACGGGCGGCGTGGCTTACGTCTTTGACCAGTACGGCACGCTCGATGCCCGTGTGAACCACGAGAGCGTTGAGCTTAAAGCCCCGACGGCTGGCGAGCTTGCGCAGATTCGCGAGCTCATCCAGGAGCACGTGGACGCGACGCAGAGCCCGCGCGGCATTAAGCTGCTCTACAGCTTTGAGACGATGAGCAAGCACTTTGTGAAGGTCATTCCGACCGAGTACGAGCGCGTGCTGGCGATTGTCGCCGCCGCCGAGGCCGTCGGCAAGACGCATGCGCAGGCCGAGGAACTGGCGTTTGACATTGTGACCGGTCGCGCCGACGCCGCCGATGTCGCTCGCTTTGATGTGGCGGGTGGTGTCGCTGGCGCTGCGCCCGCCACCGCCAGCTCTGTTGCTTCGACCAAGAAGGAGGCGTAAGTGCCATGGGTAAGCCCGGTGCTTTTCTTGATATCGATCGCATGACCCACGAGCTGCGCCCCGTGGAGGAGCGCAGCCGCGATTTCGATCCGCTGTACGTGGAGCTCGACGACGATGCGCGCCGTGCCCAGGCGAGCCGCTGCATGATGTGCGGTGTGGCGTTTTGTCAGATGGGCGCGAGCTTTGGCAAGGCACGCCCGAGCGGCTGCCCGCTGCACAACCTGATTCCCGAGTGGAATGAGCTGGTGTACCGCGGCCGCTGGGACGAGGCTGCCGAGCGCCTGTCGCTCACCTCGCCCATGCCCGAGTTCACGAGCCGCGTGTGCCCGGCGCTGTGCGAGGCCGCGTGCAACCTGGGTTCGGTCGATGGCCAGCCCACAACGATTCACGATAACGAGCGCGCGATCAGCGACCATGAGTGGGCCAACGGCGGTCCGCGCCGCTTTGAGCCGGCAGGGGAGGGCGCACCCACGGTTGCCGTGGTGGGCTCCGGTCCTGCTGGTCTGGTGACAGCATGGGAGCTTGCACGTCGCGGTGCCCGTGTGACGGTATTTGAGCGCGACGACCGCCCGGGCGGCTTGCTCATGTACGGCATTCCCAACATGAAGCTCGAGAAGTCCGTTGTCGAGCGTCGCGTGGCACTTATGCGCGAGCTGGGCATTGTGTTCGAGCTGAGTGCCGACGTTACGAACCCTGCGGTGGCGGCCAAGCTCAATGGCTTTGACGCCGTCGTGGTGGCTGCCGGTGCTCGCGCCCCGCGTGGACTGGCTGCTGAGAATATTGACGCACCCGGCGTGGTGTATGCCGTGGACTACCTGACGGCCTCGACCGTCTCGGTGCTCGATGGCGGCGAGCCCGCGGTGAACGCGCGCGGCCTGGACGTTGTGGTCGTTGGCGGCGGCGATACCGGCAACGACTGCGTGGGTACCGCGGTGCGTCAGGGCGCGCGCAGCGTGCGCCAGTTTGAGTTCTTGCCGGCGGCGCCTGATGCGCGCGCGGCGAGCAACCCCTGGCCGCAGTGGCCAAACGTTAAGAAGACCGACTACGGCCAGCAGGAGGCCATCGCTGCCATGGGCGGCGAGATGCGCGCCTGGGGCGTGGATACGCTCGAGGTGCTGCTGGATAAGAAGGGCGCTGCCGCGGGCCTGCGCGTGGTCGATCTGGACTGGTCGGCGGGAAAGCCCGAGCGCATCGCGGGCTCCGAGCACGAGGTGCCGACGCAGCTGGTGCTCATCGCCTGCGGCTTTACGGGTCCGGAGCACGGTGTGTTCGACGCCGTTGGCGTGCCCGTTGCCACTGCTGGTCGTCCGCTGCCTGTGATGGCCGCCGAGGGCTCGCATCTTGCGGCGCGTGGCGAGGGCGTCGCCGCGGATGCCGCGCCGGTGTATGTTGCCGGTGACGCTCGCAACGGCAGCTCGCTCGTGGTGAGCGCCATGGCGGACTCCCTGGCCTGCGCCGCCGAAGTCGCCGACGCGCTGGAGCTGTAAAGTAGTCATTTAAGAACGTCCCCAATGACTAGTCATTTTTTGTCTAGTCGTTGGGGACACTCTTTGCGAGCGATTTGCTCGTTTGTCGACGTACGGGTGTTCATTTGTCGACTTCTTAGGCTGTGGTCACCTGTTGTTTCTGTGGTGGCTGCGGGTATCTGGCTCAAAAGGGCGGGTTGGCCGTCTATGTTTACATGCTGTTTTGTTGCGGTGCGCATTTTCGGTCAAGCATCCCGTCAAGTGTTTGGTCAGCATCTGGTTTGCAGCCGGAGGCCTATTTTGCCCGCGCTGGTCGTGGCTGCCCGCCCTCCTCGTAAGCTCAAATTGAGGTTCATCAGTTTGAGGAGGATGCCGTGACTGACCACGTTTTAGACCGAGCGCAGCTGGCCGAAGCCGTCGGCAACGATATTGCCGACATGGCCCATTTTTGGATGCTGCGGAAGTTCCAGTTTTTGGAGCCGGCACGCGAACAGTTCGAGATCATTGTCGACCCGTGGCTCAGCTATTGCACCGAGCCTTCGCAAAACGAAATCATGGCCTACAACATGGCATTTACCGATTGGCTGCTCTTCGAGCGCCCCTATCGCCATGGCAAGACGCTGCTCGAGCTGTATGTTGACGAACCGCCGGCATCGCTTTCGCCTGCCTCGCTCAAGCGGCTCGAGCAGGTACGCGACACGCAGTATTTCTCGCGCTTTGGCATTTTGGACAAGGATCCTGCGAACGGCATGGTTGCGCTGAAGGATACGCGTGCCGACCGTTGCTTTGATGTCTACGACCCGCATATCGTGCAAAAGGAGCATTGGAGCGACGGTGCGATTGCGGTGCGCCTCGCCTGCGTCGACGATGTCTGGCTGACGGCGGGGCAGCTCTATCTGTATGACATCGCGCGCCTGAGTGACACGGCGGTCGATGGGCCGGGTGCGGTGCATCCCGAGGATCTGCAGGACGGCTTTGACACCTCGTGCATCAGCTTCTTTTTGCGCCTGGTCCGCGACATTATGGGCGCCCAGGGGCGGTACGTGAAGTCGCTCAACATCTACGAGCAGGAGTGGGAGTAGGGGATGGGCTGTCGCAGCGCCGTCGCGTGTCTATTTGTCTCGATCTGTAACGCTTGGCGGCTGTTTGAGCCCGTAACTGTTACAGATCGAGACATTCCCCTGATGTTGCTGGGATGGGGCTGCAACGTATTCCGTCCCCCACATCCCCTCTTCCCTCCGTTAACCGATGCGTCTGCAGCAATCCAGCGGGACTAGGTGATAATGAACAAATGTTCATGTTAATCGTGAGGGAGGAGCTCGATATGGCATCTACCGATCGTTCCACGTTGTTTATCAATGCGACCGTCCTGGATGGTTCGGAGCATATGGAGCCGCAACCCGATATGGCCGTGACTGTTGAGCGCGGCGTCATCACGTGGATGGGGCCGAGTGCTGTGGCGCAGGCACCTGCAGGTGCCGAGGTCATCGACCTGGCAGGTGCGTATCTCATGCCCGGTCTCATCAACATGCACGTTCACCTGTGCGGCTCGGGCAAGCCGGTCTCGGCGGGCGATGCGGGCGCGCTGATGAAGAAGCTCGATAATCCCGTGGGGCGCGCCATCGTTCGCCATATTCTTAAGGGCAGCGCCCGACAACAACTGGCAAGCGGCGTGACCACGGTGCGCGGCGCGGGCGACCCACTGTTTGCCGACATCGCCGTTCGTAATGCCATCGACGCCGGCAAGTATCAAGGTCCTCGCCTGGTGGCGCCGGGAACGGGCGTCACGGTGCCGGGCGGCCATGGTGCGGGCTTGTTCGCCCAGGTGGCAAACAGTCCCGCCGAGGCAGCCGAACAGGTGCGCGACCTGTATGCGCGCGGTGCCGACGTCATTAAGCTGTTCGTAACGGGCGGTGTGTTCGATGCGACCGAGGTGGGCGAGCCGGGCGTGCTGCGTATGCCGGTGGAGGTTGCCGCGGCGGCGTGCAAGGCGGCGCACGATATGGGCCTTCCGGTCATGGCCCATGTCGAGAGTACCGAGGGTGTGAAGGTTGCGCTTGAGGTCGGCGTTGACACGATTGAGCACGGCGCTCCGTTGACGTCCGAGATTCTGGAGCTGTACCGTGGCGCCGCGGGCACGCAGCTCGAGGGGCGTGCGCCCAGCGTTACCTGCACTATCAGCCCGGCGCTGCCGTTTGTATTGCTCGACCCGGAAAAGACCCATTCGACCGATACACAAAAGAAGAACGGCGACATCGTGTGCTCGGGCATCATCGAGAGCGCCCGTGCCGCACTGGAAGCTGGCGTTAAGGTGGGCCTGGGCACGGACTCGAGCTGCCCGTTCGTGACGCAGTACGACATGTGGCGTGAGGTGGCCTATTTTGCCAAGTATGTCGACGTGAGCAACGCCTTCGCACTGCATACGGCTACGCAGGTCAATGCCGAGCTGCTGGGGCTGGGCGGCGAGACCGGCACGATCGAGTGCGGCAAGGCAGCCGATATCCTGGTGACGCGCAAGAATCCTCTGGATGATCTGTGTGCCCTGCGTGAGCCGACGCACGTGATGTGCCGTGGTGATCTGGTGCGCAAACTCAAGGTGAAGCGTATTCCCGAGGTGGACGCCGAGCTCGACGCGATTATGGCCATGCCGGCAGAAGCCCTGGCAGAGGAGCTCGCTCGCGACGGCGTAGCTTAGGCGCTGGCGCGACGGCTTCATCGAATGATGTCGCCCCATGCAAAAAAGCCGAGGTCTCAACACGAGGCCTCGGCTTTTATTTTGTCCTATGGTGTGGCGGCTACGAGCGCGTTTCCATCTTGGCGTGGCACTTGGGGCAGGTGACGCGGATCTTGCCCTTGCCCTTGGGGACGGAGAGCATCTGGCCGCAGTTGGGGCACTTGAGGTATGCCGTGGTCTTGCGGCCCTTCCACATCTTCTTGGCTGTGCGCTTGGCACGTTCAAAGTCTTCCTTGCTGGTACCGGCTGCGCGCGAGGCGTTGGCCGCTGCAGCTCCGCCGCCCAAGCTAGCTACAAACTTGCCCAAGCCGGGTACGTTTGCAGTCGCGGCGACAAAGGCCTCGTTCTCCTTACGACGTGCGTCGATATTTTTGGATAGGCCGCGCAGCACGCCAATCACGATTACGGCGATGGCAATCCAGCTAAGCCACTGGATGCGGGC
>CAVHBE010000171.1:0-1717 GCA_963634045.1 Methanobrevibacter smithii | reverse complement strand
GCAAAACCCATCACGATGGTGAGTTCATCGGCACCATTGCGACCCTTCATAAAGTCATTCATGCAAATTGCCTTTCGTTCGATATGCTGCACGCCTTTATACCCGATTTAGAGCAAGGGGGACAGGTTAATCTGCACCAATGTGGTGCAAACGTACCTGTCCCCAATGCCCCAATTACTTGGAGAGCTTGTCGACGACGCGTTCGATCTCGGCGAGCTTGGCGGCTTTGAGGTCTTCGTCGCCCGATTCGATTGCCGAAGTCACGCAGCCCTCGATATGCGCCTTGAGCACGTCGGCGTTAATGCGCGCGAGGAGCGCCTGTGTGGCCATGAGCTGCGTGGAAATATCGACGCAGTAGCGGTCCTCCTCGACCATCCGCAAGATGCCGTCGATCTGGCCGCGTGCCGTCTTGAGCATGCGGGTCACCGATTTGTGGTCTGCCATCATGGCGGGTCCTCGTTTCTGGTCAATCTTCCGGTTGCCCCCGTCAGTTGCGGTGAAATACGGACTGTTTAAAGGCCTAGGGCGGCTCAACAGTCCGTATTTCACCGCAACTTCTGAGGATTGAGTAGGCGGTGTCTGCTACGCTGCGGTCACCGAAAGGGCGTGGAATTTCTCGCCGGCGCCCTCGACGGCGACGGCGAGCTGCTCGGCGGTCACGGTGCCGGCGCACTCCACCTGGACGGTTTGGGTCTCGTGATCGGCGTCGGCGTCGGTCACGCCGGCAACGTTGAGCAGTGCCGTCTCGACAGTAGCGTCGCAGTGGCCGCACATGAGGCCGGAAGTCTTGATTGTGTATCGCATGGGTATTCCTCCCTGTTGTGTCGGCTTTCCCAGGTGCCCGACCTTGACCTTCAAGCCGTCGCTCGCGTACCAAAGTATGCGTCGCTCCTCTTTCAGGTCAATCTCGGGCACCTGGAAAACCCGTTCTAAATGGACTTAATGGTGAGCTTATTTTGCCACTTTTGGCTTAAAGGATTTTAAGCGCAGCGCATTGCTTACGACGCAGACACTCGACAGGCTCATGGCCGCGGCGCCAAACATCGGCGAGAGCTGCCATCCGGTGAGCGGGAAGAACACGCCCGCCGCCAGCGGAATGCCGATGCCGTTGTAGAACAGTGCCCAGAACAGGTCCTGCTTGATGTTGCGGATCGTGGCGCGCGAAAGCTCGATGGCGCGGGCGACGTCCATGAGGTCGCTGCGCATGAGAACCACGTCGGCGCCCTCCTTGGCGATGTCGGCGCCGGTGCCGATAGCAAGGCCCACGTCGGCGCGCGCCAGGGCGGGGGAGTCGTTGATGCCGTCGCCTACCATGGCGACCTTGCCGCCCACATCCTGCAGCTCGCGGACGTGGCGCTCCTTGTCGGCAGGGAGGACGTCGGCGATGACCTGTTCGCTGCTCAGCCCCACGCGGCGGGCGATGGCCTCGGCCGTCACGCGGTTGTCGCCGGTGAGCATGCGCACGTCGACGCCAAGCGAGCGCAGTGCGGCGATGGCCCCGGCGCTCGTCTCCTTGACCTCGTCCGCCACGGCGATGGTACCGACAAGCTCGCTGCTCTTGGCAAAGAACAGCGGCGTCTTGCCCTCGGCCGCGAACTGTTCGGCAAGGCCGGCGGGAACCTTCACGCCCAACTCGTCCATCAGACGCACGTTGCCGGCGGCGATGACATTCTGCCCCTCGCGTGCCGTAACGCCTCGCCCGGGCACGGCGGTAAAG
>CAVHBE010000170.1:0-11008 GCA_963634045.1 Methanobrevibacter smithii | reverse complement strand
CAACAATATCGCCGTACTTGTCGGTATACACAAACGGTGGGTAGAGATCGCTTCCGACGTTGAGCGTCTTAAGGTCGTCGTCTTTGGCCTGCGAGGCATCCAGACCTTCTAATGCAGACGTCGAGGCTCCGTCATTCGACCCGGAACAGCCGGCTATCGCTACGGCAAAGGCGCTCGCCACTGCAAGCGCAACAAACAACGAAATGGCAACCGAGCGACGGGATCTTTTCATCGAGCTCCATACGATCCTGTTTACAGACTGAAATGGTTAAAGATAATAGCAAACGAAACCACTCGAGCGTCCAATGGTTACAGACGTTTTACCATGCGGGGCCTTCCAGCCGGCTTGGCAGAAGGCCCCGCATGCAGCACACGCCTACCGTGCATTAAAAACGTAGCGGTCCAAGCGATCGCAGGCTTCCCTCACGCGCGAAAGCGGCAGCGCCAGATTCACGCGAATGTGGCAGGGCCCGTGGAACGGACGGCCATCCTGATACCCCACGCCCACGCGGGCGCCCTCGTCGAGCAGCCACTGAATATCGCGGCCGTGGTCGTAGCACCACTCGGTGCAGTCCAGAAACACCATGTACGTGCCCTGCGGACGCGAATAGGACACGCCCTCAAGATGCTCGTCCACGTAATTGCAGAAGTACTCGATATTGCCGGCAAGCACCTGATTGAGCTCGTCCACCCACTCATAGCCCTGCGGCTGGTAGGCACCGATAAGCGCATGCATGGAGAGGACGTTCATCTCGTTGTAGTGGGTCTTGTTGGACACGGCGCAGATGCGGTCACGCAGCGTCTCGTTGTAGACAATGTGGTAGCTGCCGACCAGACCCGCCAGGTTAAACGTCTTGCTGGGCGCGTAGAGGGCAACCGTGCGCATGCGGGCGTCCTCGCTCACCGACTGCGTCGGGATATGCTTGTGCCCCGGCAGGATGATATCGGACCAAATCTCGTCCGAGATCACCACGCAATCGTGCTGGCGATAGATGTCCATGGCGCGCTCGATCTCGTCGCGCTCCCATACGCGGCCGCAGGGATTGTGCGGCGAGCAGAACACCGCGGCATGGATGTGGTTTTGAGCGAGCTTGTGCTCCATGTCCTCAAAGTCCATACGCCACACGCCCTGGTCGTCGAGCTTAAGCGGGCTGTGGACAATGTGATAGCCCGCGGCCTCGATGGACTTGGTAAAGCCGATGTAGGTAGGGCTGTGGACCAGCACCGCATCGCCTGGCTGAACATACGCACGCAGCGTCGACACGACACCGCCCAGCACGCCGTTTTCGTAGCCGATATGCTCAGGTGCCAAGCCCTCAACGCCGTTGCGGCGACTCTGCCATTCGATGATGCGGTCGAAATACTCGGGGCGCGGATTGAAATAGCCAAACATGGGGTGCTGGACACGCTGAATGATGTGCTCCTGGACCGTGGGCACCGTGGCAAAATTCATGTCGGCCACCCACATGGGAATGCGGTCGAAGCCCTCGTCGGATGCGTTCGGAGCCATACCGGGGATCTCGCCCCAGGAGTCAACGGCGATGGAGTCCATGCCGTGGCGGTCGATGATTGAAGTGAAGTCGTATTTCATGCTGGACTCCCGTGCAGAGCGGATTGTTTTGGTAGGCGTTATTGTCCACCAGCACGGGCGATTTTGGCATGGGGTTTGGCGCTTAATTTGACGGGTGCGGACGAATGGCTGGTTAGTCTTGCGCGTCGTTGACGGCGACCACGGTTAGCTGGGTTTTATCGACCGTAAAAGATATGTCGAGCCCGGCAAAGGCCAGGTGATAGACGCGGTTTGGCTCGTACTTGCTGCCTGCGCGGCGCGGGTCTTGGCGAAGGACCTCGACCAAGCCGGGGAGCTTTGCGGGCGAGACCATATCCTGCAGCGCCTGCGGAAACTCAACATCGAGCTCTTGCCACGGAGCATCCTCAATCCAGCCGCCCGTTGCATCCGGGTGGCAGTCCGCAAACGGAATGTAGGGCTTAATGTCGTAGATGGGCGTGCCGTCGCGCAGGTCGGCCCCCAACACATGGATGATGGGACCATCGTCGGTAAGCTCCACGCGGTCGAGCTTGACGCAGGTGAGCCCAATGGGATTAGGGCGAAACGGACTGCGCGTGGCAAACACACCCACGCGCTCGGCTCCGCCCAGACGCGGCGGGCGCACGGTTTTCGACCATTTTGCGTTGGTGCCGGACCTGTCCTGCGTTTTGGCATCGGCAGCTATGTCCTTAGCCGTGCCGCCGGGCGTTCCGTTTTCGAAGCGCCACAGCAGCCACAGGTGAGAGAAGGAGTCCAGACCCTCAACTGCTGCGTTGGAGGCAAATTCCGGTTCAAAGACGATGCGTCCCTGCAGATGAGGCGCCAAAAAGCTGTTGCGCGGAATGCCGAACTTCTGCGGCAGGTCGGTATGTATGTGTGCGATAGGTTCCATGCCGGTCATTGTACGGCATGGAGGTGTGGGGCGTTGCGCGCAATTCTTTGTCGCGGTCCCCCGTCGTGCAACCAACGGTTGCTTGGAAGGGCGCCTGCCGCCGCGTATGCTTAAGCCATCAACCAGCAGAAAGGAGCCGCTATGGCCTTTGCAGAAAAGCTCATTGCCATCCGTCGCGCCCATCACCTTACCCAGGAGCAGCTCGCCGCCAAGCTCTTCGTCACACGCCAAGCCGTCAGCCGTTGGGAGCGCGACGAGGTCACCCCGGGCATCGACATGATGAAGCTCATTGCCGCCGTAACCGGCGAGCCGTTGTCCCACCTGCTCGAAATGCCCGAGCATTATTGCCAGAGCTGCGGCATGATACTCACGCCCGACGACTGCGGCACCGATGCCACGGGCGCCACGACCGACCATTACTGCAAGTGGTGCTACGACCACGGCAAGTACACCTACGACACCACCATGGAGGCGATGATTGAGGATTGTGCCCCGCGGCTGGCGCAAAACACCGGCATGTCGCTCGACGAAGCCGTCTCGCTCATGGGCGCCGTCCTGCCGCAACTGGAGCGCTGGCGCACCGTGCAGGAAAACGAGGAGCGCTACGGCGCCGAAGCCCGGAAGCGCTACGGCGACGAGGCGATCGACGCAGCAAACGAAGCACTGCTGGACATGGACCCCGAGACATGGAACGACATGAAGGAACTTGAACGCGCTATTCTGGGCCAACTCTCGATTGCCATGGGCGATGGCGATGCGAATGGAAGCGAGGCTCGCAAGCTTGTCGCGATGCATCGTCGTTGGATTGGTCTCAACTGGGGACGCGAACCCCAGAACGAAGCGTACCTGGGCCTCGCCAATGGTTATCTTGCCGACCAGCGCTTTATCGACTACTACGACAAGCCCTGCGGCACCGGAGCTACGGCGTTTCTGGTCCAGGCCATCGAGTCGTCTTTGGCGCGTGCATAGACCGCGGCGGCTTTGGGTATTTCAATCGAAACCTCAACCGATTGGAGACCCATGGCTACTGATCACGAGCTCGTGCTCTACGTTATGACCGGCTGTCCGTATTGCATAAAGGTCAAGCGCTTTTTGGCCGATAGCAGCGTGACCATTCCCGAACGCAATATCTCGACCGATACCGAAGCCGAGCAGACACTCATCGCCGTCGGCGGAAAACACCAGGTTCCCTGCTTGTTCATCGACGGCAAGCCGCTCTACGAGTCAAGCGACATCATCGCATGGGTGCAGGAGAATCTGCTCTAGTGCGCACACTCTGTCCGTCCAGGGACCCAGCCCATACGGCCCAAACATGTACACCAGCATCCAAAGTCGACATTTTTCGACATCTTTGGATGCTGGTGTACAGCTTTTGGGTAGTCATGGACGCTCTTAGCCGGCTAATTGTTTGAGGCGACCTTTGGATTATGGCTGTTTGACGTCTCTGGAAAGGTTTCCGAGAGGGCTGTGGTCAAAAAAAGGCAAATATGAGTACTGCTACCTGTTTAGTAGCAGCGATTTTGATCACTTCAGGAACCATTCAACGTTCCACTCGTCCGCAGACGACGTTATTTCTCCTCATATGTTCAATAAAAGTAGCTCCTAATGGGAACAAATCTCATCAGGAGCTACTATTTATAGCAAAATAAATGCAACCATAATGGCAACAGTACTCATATTTGCCCTTTTTTGACCACGACCCTCCAGAATAGTCGCTGAGAACGACACTAAATGACAAAATCCGGCACTTGGACGTTCTTATATGAGTAGCCATTGAAGGACACCTAACGACTACTCCCATTCGCGACACACTGTGTCGCGAATTAAGCTGGTCCCATTACCGAAGACCAGTGAGAGCTCCTGCCCAGAATCTCGATAGCTTAATAAAGCGCTCCCCTCCGGAAGTTCAATGAGCATCCAAATTCCAAGCTGAAAAGCAAAGGAGCATCGAAGCCGTCAATGCTCATTTCCTATCGAACACGCGGGTCAAAACAAGCTAATTAGCCTGATAAACTGTTTATATTTTTGTCTACAAAACTGTATACAAAAAGAGTATCCGTTGACCTGTGCTCGACATTATGCCGATCGATAGGAGGCGCTATGGACGCTAAGCAGCTCGAAAAGATGATGGGGTTTGCTCCCGGAGAGTTGGAGAAAGCCGCGAAGGCATACGAAAAAGATGAATGGCCGAAGGGTCGCACCATCAAGCTGGGAAGGCCGTCGATCTCCGATGAGCCAAGTGTCGTTATATCAGCACGTGTGGGCGAATCGATTCTTGAGGCGTTTGACGAAAAAGCCAAACGCCATGGGCAAACACGCACGGAGCGGCTCAGAGAGCTCATTACACTTGATGCACTGATTGCCTAGGCCCGCTCCCCCGTCGGACCCAAACATGTACGCCAGCATCCAAAGTCGACATTTTTCGACATCTTTGGATGCTGGTGTACAGCTTTTTGCTACATAGTCGTTGGGAACGTCCTTAACTGACCAGTCGTTAAAGAACGCCCCCGATGACTAGTTAGCCGTGGAAGCGAGCTGTGGGTGCAAGCGGCTGTTCGCGAAAGACGCGCTCGACGGCAGCGCGGTATTCGTCGACCTTTTTGGTCTTGCGTACGATCTTGTGGACGGTAGCGGGATCAGCGAAAGCGCACTTGGCGTAGAACCACCACTCCTTCATGCGGAAGACCGCATTGCCGCCAATCTCTTCTGCATATGCCGCAAACAGCGTGTCGTGGAAGCGCTGCAGCTCGGCTGCCGTGGCAGCAGGGCCGCCGTTGACCATACGGGCCAGAGCGGGATTCGCGAGCAGGCCGCGCCCCAGCATCACATGGCGTGTACCGGGATAGGCCTCCACCAGCGCATCCATGTCCTCAAGATCAAAAATGTCGCCGTTGTATGCCACGGGAAACGGTGCCCGCTCCAACGTCTCGCCATAAAACTCTTTGCGCGGCGAGCCCGTATAGCGGTCCTTTTGCACGCGCGGGTGCACAATCAGCTCCGCCAGCGGCATGCGGCAATACAGATCGAGCACGCGCTCGTATTCGTCGTCATTCTCCAGCCCCAGCCTGGTCTTTACCGACACCGGCAACGGCGACCGCTCGCACACATCGCTTAAGAACGCCTCGAGCTCGTCGAGATTGCGCAAGAAACCCGAGCCCTTGCCCTTGGCGACAACCGTTCCCGAAGGGCAACCCAGGTTGAGATTGACCTCGCAGTAGCCCATGTCGGCGAGTACCTGTGCCGCCCACACAAACTCGTCCGCGTTCTTGGACATCAGCTGAGGCACCACGTTGAGCCCCTGGTTATTGGCAGGATCGATCTCCTTAAACGCCTTGCCGCCAAAGCGGTTTCCCACCCGCGGCGGCGGCAAAAACGGCGTGTAATAGCAATCGAGCGCACCGAAGCACTCCGCATGCACGCGACGGAACACATGCCCGGTAATCCCCTCCATGGGGGCCAGCGAAAGGATCATCTACTCTTCTCTCATATCAACGAACGTGACAAAGGGACTGTCCCTTTGTCACATTATTCGGAGCGCAGGGCTTCCACGGGGTCTTTTTTGGATGCGCTGCGGGCCGGCAGCAGGCCGGCAACAACCGTCAGCAGCACCGAAATTGCAATGAGCACCAGCGCATCCTGCACGGGCAGACTCATCAGGTTGGGGACCTTTTTGGCCGCAAGCGCCCAGGCATTGACCGGGAAACTCACGAGCACCACGACGACAATGGCAAAGACGCCGGCGATGAGGCCCTCGATAAAGGTCTCGGCATTGAATACGTTGGCCACGTTGCGCTTCGACGCACCGATTGCGCGTAGGATGCCGATCTCCTTCTTGCGCTCCAATACGCTGATGTAGGTGATGATGCCGATCATGATGGAGCTCACCACCAGGCTGATACTCACGAATGCGATGAGCACCAAGCTGATGGTGTTCACGATGTCGGTCACCGAGCCCATGATGATGCCCATGTAGTCGGTGTACGAAATTGCCCGATCATCGTGGCCAGCGGCTTTGACCTGCTTGTTGTACGCATCGATGTGATCGAGTACGCGCTCCTTGGCCTCAAAGTCGCGCGGGAAAATCTTAACCGAGATGGGGTCTGCCTCATCCGCATAGCCCAACGTGGTCAGATTGTTGTCGTAGGTGAGCTTCGAAGCCTTGGCATAGCTCATCATGAGCGAACTCAGGTCCTCGGCGTCCATGTTGAAATGGATGGCACGAGCAAAGGCGCTCGCATCCACGTGCATGGCGCTCGTCAGGTTGGCAAAACTCGAAGACATCTGCGTCGCCATCTGGTCCATAAGCCCCGCTGCGCCCGCCTTGAGCTGAGCTGACACCGTCGCCGCAATCTGCTCGCTGATCGACTTCATCACCTGATCCATAGCCTGCTGCAGATACGGAGCCAGCTGCTTTTGCACATAGTCGGTCATCGCCTGCTGCAGGCGCTCGGCCAGGGCATCGCCGCCGAGCGCCTTCAATTGAGCCAGGTATTGCTGGGCTGCGGTATCATGCTCAAGATATGCCGAGAATGCGGCAGCGAGCTTTGACGCGTCTTTAAGGTCTTCGGGTGACAGCGCCCTAAACTGATCAGACCGCAAAAAGCCCTCAAACAGTTGGTTGGCCAGCGTTCCCACCTGCTGCATTTGATCGGGCGTAAGTTCCAAGCCATCGAAGACGCCCGAGAAATCTGGGGTTGGCGCTTTTGCCATGATGTCGCTGAAGTCGATATCCTTGTCAACGTCCGAAAGGTCAATGTCCAGACCGGACAGATCGACGTCCGAGAGATCAATGCCGCCGCCGGCAACACCCGAGAGTGCAGACGAATCGAACGAGAACGCGCTCTTAAGTGCTGCCTCGTCCACACTGAACATGCTGCCCAGATCCACTCCTTGTTTGGCCTCGCCTTGTAGCTCATCGAAAGACTTGCCCGTAAAGACATCTATCTCGGGGTGAGCGAGCTGCTCCTGCACAATCTGCGAATCGGCGGCGCGCTCCATAAGCTGGCGAGTCAGCGCATGCGTGTAGGCAATGCCCGGGGACAACGCACTCGCATTGGCCGTCTCGTTAGGTCGCACCACGCCCACAATGTGCACGTCAATACCGTCGGCAACCTTGGCGGCCATAAAGTCGGTGTCGCCAGACATATCGGTCCACATGCCGGTCTCTTCGTTTTTGCGATACGCATCGGCCGGCGACAGCACCTTAAACGTCGTGGACAGCGCATCGTCGTAGGTAAAGTCGGTACCGGTCTCGGGCGTTTCGACCCCACCGTCAGCCGTCATAGCGCTGTTTACCAGATCGTTGAGCTCATTGATATCCAACGCGCCGATGCTGTAGAGCGTGTAGTCGCCCACCGTGCCACGACTCGAAAGCACCATCACGGCTTCGTTGGCAGACGTGGGCCAATGACCGGCGACGACATCGTACTGGCTGTCGAGCAGGCTCTGGTCGTCGATCATCTCGTTAAAGACCGAGGTTCCCATGGATTCCATGCTCACCGTTGCCGCCGAGCTCGCGCCTCCGCTCATGGCCTCAGTCATGGCGTTGGGCACCAGCCGGACAGGCTTCTCATCGCCCTTGCCGGCACGATAGACAACCGGCGATACACCGTAGCCGTACTGAATGGCGTTGACCTCTTTATCGATGCCGTCGCCACCGGCATCGAGCCATGCCTTAAAGCTCGTCATGTCGTTAGACTTAACGCTCGCAAACATATCCTTTACGGCCGTAACCACGGGAATTTTATCGGTTCCCTTAGCCTTGCCGCCGGCACTGTCGTCGGACGAATCCACGTTTTCAGACGAGTCGTCATCCGCAGCCCCCTGCCCGCCCATCATGGACGACAGGTCGTAATCCTGCTTGGAAATGGTGAGCGGGTAGCTCGAAAGCGTATCCTCCTCGACCTTCTTGATGTAGCCGTTTACGCCATTGGACAGCGCCAGAATCGCCGCGATACCGATAATGCCAATCGAGCCCGCGAAGGCAGTCATGGCCGTGCGGCCCTTCTTGGTCATGAGGTTTCGGGCAGAAAGCCCCAGCGCCGTCACAAAGCTCATCGAGGTTTTGCGCGTAGGCTTAGCCTCGCGACGCGCGGCCTTGGCAACATCAAAGGGGTCGGAATCGTCGGTGATCTTGCCGTCCGCCAGGTTGACGATGCGTGTGGCGTACTGGTACGCCAGCTCGGGATTGTGCGTGACCATAATAACCAGACGGTCGCGCGCCACGTCCTTGAGCAAATCCATGACCTGCACGGATGTCGTTGAGTCCAGGGCGCCGGTCGGCTCGTCTGCCAGCACGATTTCGGGATCGTTGATCAGGGCGCGGGCGATGGCCACGCGCTGCATCTGTCCGCCCGAAAGCTGGCTCGGGCGCTTGTTAACGTGCTCGCCCAGGCCAACTTTCTCCAACGCCTCGCGTGCACGCTGGCGGCGCTCGGCATGCCCCACGCCCGTGAGCGTGAGCGCCAGCTCCACGTTTTCCAAAATGGTCTGATGCGGAATGAGGTTATAGCTTTGGAACACAAAGCCGATGCGGTTGTTGCGGTAGGCATCCCAATCGCGATCGTGAAAGTCCTTGGTCGAAATACCGTCGATCAGCAAGTCGCCCGAGTCAAAGTGGTCGAGTCCGCCAATAACGTTGAGCATCGTGGTCTTGCCCGAGCCCGAGGGGCCCAGAATGGCCACGAACTCATTATCGCGAAAAGACAGGCTTACGTTGTCGAGTGCCACCTGCGTAAACGACTGCGTAACGTACCTTTTGCAAATTCCTTTGAGCTCCAGCATGGACGGCAACCTCTCCCACGCGGGCGCGCTCGCCCGCTCTCCTCCGCCGTTCGTATTCGACGCGTTTGTCCTACTCTATCCCCATTTTTTACCAGCGCCAGTGAGGAATGTAACGAAGCGTGCCAAAAAACGAACGGGACGGCGCCCAAAAGAAGAGGTCCCGAGCGGGACCTCTATATGGTGGAGCTTATCTTGAAAGGTAGCGGACTACTTCGCACGGCGACACGCGATCCTCGCTATGCTTTACGCGTTTTTTACTGCTCGCTATTCGCAATCGCCTGGTCGATAAGCTTGTCGAGTGCTGCGCGCTGCTCGGCGGAGCTGATGGCTCCCACGATTGGATCCCCTACGATGTTGCCATTCTGATCGATGACATACGTCGTCGGGAACGAGAACAAATTTGACGTAAACTTACCGGCCTCGCTATCCGACTTGAACCAGATGTTCTTATATGTCACGCCCTTCTTGCTCAGCACGTCCTTGGCATCTGCAATCTCGCCCTTGTTGCCATCGAGCGTAAAGGAATTGACGCCCACGACCTGGCCGCCCTTCTTGGCAAGCTCCTTATTCAGGTCCTCAAGATCGCCCAGCTCGCCCACGCACGGCTTGCAAGTAGTGAACCAGAAGTTCATGACGGTGACCTTGTTCTTAGAGAACAGCTCGTCGCTGTTCACGTCGTTGCCATCCAGATCCTTGCCCGTAAAGCTGGGGAACTTCGTCGCCTCGCTCGAAGCATTGGTACCAGCCGTCATGCCAGCGGTCGAAGCGTCGACGCTCTCGCCTGCGCTCGGCGTGCTTCCACAGCCGGGGAACTCCTTCTCCAAGCTCTCGAGCTTGTCCTCGATTTCCTTGATCTGCTGCGCACCGGCCTTGAGCGTCTTAAGCTCATCCGCCGTAAACTCATCCTTGGCGCCGTCGATGGTCTTGAGCAGAAAATCGCCGTAATTGCTGCCGTCCTCAATCATTGCCGAGTCTTTATTTGCCGCATTGAATACCTTTTCCCACAGCGCATTATCACTCGAAAAGATCTCGTTCTCCTTCTGCATGAGCTTCGCATACAGCTCGGCGGCCTCGTCGGCATTGGCCGGCTTCTGCGCAGTGAGTTCTGCGATCTTAGGATCGGAGCCCGCAGATTCGCCCGCATTGCCACCGGGCGCCGAACATGCCACAAGGCACAAGGCCAATACCGGCACCATAAACAGGGCCGCAATCTTAGAAAGCTTCATAGTCATTCCTCCGTTTTGTCGAAGCTTGTTTACTTTTTATCGGCGGTCAAGGGAAGCTTTTCCGCTGACACATCCAGGCCATAGCGATAGCTGATGGCATCGACGGGACAGGCCCCGATGCACTTTCCGCACCGGATGCATTCGGCATGATTGGGCGCGCGGACCACATCAACGTCCATCTGACAAACCTTTGAGCACTTGCCGCACGAGACACATTTGCATGCATCGACCCGAATCCCCAGCAGGGATACCTTATTCATGAGCGCATAGAATGCGCCGAGTGGACAAATCCATTTGCAGAAGGGGCGGTAGAACAAAACGCTCAGCACTACCACGGCAATGAGAACGGCAAGTTTCCAAGTAAAGAGATGTCCCAACGCAGATCGAATGCCGGCATTGGCAATGGCCAGCGGAATGGCACCCTCGAGCACGCCCTGCGGACAGACGTACTTGCAAAAGAATGGGTCGCCCATGCCCACGTCGTTAACCACCAAGACGGGCAGCACTACCACGGCAAACAGCAGCACGACGTACTTGATGTACGTGAGCGGCTTGAGC
>CAVHBE010000169.1:0-16553 GCA_963634045.1 Methanobrevibacter smithii | reverse complement strand
CCACAGCTCGTCGTAGGCGCGCTGCAAAAACGTGCCGTACACACCAAAGACTGGCTTGGCGCCCGAGCGCGCAAGCGCGGTGGCAAAGGTCGCAGCGTGCTCCTCGGCAATGCCCACATCGACGAACTGTTTGCCGGCGGCAGCGCGAAGCTCGGGTGTAAAGCCCATGATGTAGGGCGTGGCGGCCGTGATGCCCACGACCTGCGGATCGCGCCCGATGGCGGCGCTGAGCGCCTCGCCCGTAATATCGGCATAGGTGCGCGGTGCGGGCTCGCTCGGATGGCCCGGGCAGAGCTTGCGGCCGGTCGTCATGTCAAAGGGGCCTACGTGATGCCAGCGCTCGGGGTCGCTCTGGGCCGGCTCAAAGCCCTTGCCCTTGGCGGTGGAGACATGGAGCACGATGGGATGATCGATATTGCGCAGTTCCTGCAGCGCGTCGACGAGGGCCAACACATCGTTACCGGCGTCCAGGTAGCGGTAGTCGAGCCCCATCGCGCGGAAAACGTTACGCTCACAGGTGCCGTTGCTGGCGCGCAGCTCGGCCAGATTGCGATAGAGGCCACCGTGGTTCTCGGCAATGGACTGGTCGTTATCATTGACGATGATGATCAGGTTGCTGTCGAGATCGGCGGCATTGTTAAAGCCCTCAAACGCCAGGCCGCCCGAAAGCGAGCCGTCGCCAATGATGGTGATGACGTTGTACGTATCGCCCGCCAGGTCGCGCGCGTGGGCAAGGCCGCAGCCCAGGCTCACCGACGTGGAGGTATGCCCCATGGCAAACAGGTCATGCTCGGACTCGTCGGGATTGGCAAAGCCAGAAGCCTCACCATAACGCTCCGGATCGATATAAGTGTACGCGCGCCCGGTCAGCGCCTTGTGGGCGTAGGTCTGGTGCGAAACGTCAAAGACGATCTTGTCGGTGGGGGAGTTAAACACGCGATGGAGCGCGACCGTGAGCTCAACGACGCCAAGGTTGGGGGCAACGTGTCCGCCGACAGCGGCGGAGCTTTCGAGGATGGCGTGGCGAATCTCGTCGCAGAGCTGCGGGAGCTCGGCGCGATTAAGAGCCTTGACGTCCTCGGGCGTTGTCGTTTGCGTAAGCAGCATCGTTGTGGGTTACTCCATGCGAATCGAGCGCCGGCGCTCCCTCGGCCGGCACAATTGCACAAAACAGTCTCGCACATTTTGGCGTTTGATATGTGACGGCGGCGCGGTAATTCGCCAACTGGCGGGGCAAAACGTTTTGTCCGATGCCATACTGATGTGTCCCATGATGTTTTTATCGATTGCGCACAGGCCGTGGCTTGTCGCCGTGAGTCGCTGGAAGGAGGCAGCATGTCCGATGTCGTTCGTGCCGAGAAAATCGCGCACGAGGTCGACTATGCTGCCCGTCAACTGGCACAGATGGGCCGTCTGGACCTGACGCGCGAGTTTATCCAGCATGGTGACGTGACGGTCTATGCGCATGTGACTTCGGTAGCGCGGGCGAGCCTGTCCTTTGCCGAGCGCCTGGGCCGCGTCGGTGTCTCGGTTGACCGCGCCTCGTTGCTGCGCGGGGCCCTGCTGCACGATTACTTTCTCTATGACTGGCACGATCCCGACCCGAGCCATCGACTGCACGGATTCCGGCATCCATATTTTGCTCTGGCGCGTGCCGAAGAGGATTTTGAGCTGACGCCGCGCGAGCGGAATATCATCGCGCGCCATATGTTTCCGCTGGTACCGGTGCCGCCGACGTGTCGTGAGGCATGGATTGTGTGCCTGGCAGATAAATGGTGCGCGCTGCGCGAGACGGTCGCCGGTCGTCTGCGGCGCAAGGACGAGGCGGACGATGGCGTGAGCAGCGAATCGAGCGAGAAGAGGAGAGGGTAGACGGTGGGGACCGCGATCGACATGGCATTTGACGGCGCGACGCTTGCCGCCTGTCCGCTCTCGGCACTGGTACTCTCGTTTGCCTTTTACGGGTTTTGCGGCTGGGCATGGGAGTCGACAGTATGCGCCATGCTCAATCACGGACGATTTGCCAACAGTGGCTTTTTGCTGGGGCCGTGTTGTCCTATCTATGGTGTGGGCGGCATAGCCTGCTGGCTTTTGCTGCGCGGGATTCCGGATGCCTCGAGCCAGTTTGTCGCCGCGGCGCTCGTATGCAGCGTGATCGAGTACAGTGTAGGCGTGCTGTTGGAAAAAACAACGGGCGCTCGCTTTTGGGACTATTCGCACCTGCCGTTTAACTTGCACGGACGTATCTGTCTGTACTGGGCCTGCGCGTTTGGCTTGGGTGCGTTGTGCATTTGTCGCGTGGTGGAGCCGGCATTGCTGGGGCTGCTTGGCCATCCGCCGGTGCTGATTGTGCGGCTGTCCGCCTTTATTGTCGCGGTCGCGATGACGGTCGACGCGGCATGCTCTTTGGCCAGTTGGCGCCGCCTGTCCGATCAGCTGGAGCGTGTGCGTGCCGACCTTGCCGACCGCATCAATGAGTCGCTTGCCGATGCGTCCGACTCCATGCTCGAACGTATTCCCGATTCGGCGATCGACTCGGTGGCACAGACGCATATCCGCAGCCGTGCCGTTAACGCGTGGCTGGCGGAGCTGGGCGATGCGACACTCGATGCCCTTCGTGAGAAGGCTTCGATGCCGACGTTTATCTCGGATGGTGCTCGCGGCCTGGCGCTCGCTGCCCGCCGCGTGGCCGATGCCGCGCCGAGCATGCCGCGTCCGTCGCTCAGCCGTCGCCTTGCCGGTAAGCGCATGAGCCGTCCGGTACCGAGCGTGTCACTCAGTCGTCGTGACCTGCGCTTTTTCAATGCCTTCCCGCGTCTGCGCATCAATCGCTACGAAGGTGTCATTCGAGCAACTAATCTCCGCGACCGCGCCCACGAGCTGTTTCGGCGCTAGCCGGGACGGGCACGCTCACGGCTCCCTTGCTCGCGTATTTCCCGTTCGTTTCGCGCCCGTTGCCGTGCCGTTTCCAAGATTGCGGCACCGTTTCCATTCGACAACGCAGCGTTTAACAACGCCGCATCTGGTCTACACCAGTTGTCCCTCGGCCGCATTATGGGCGCCGACAACGTTCATACGACCAAGGGAGAGCGAATGTACGATACGGGTTCGACAACGTTTATGCTCATCTGCACCATGCTCGTTTTTTTAATGACACCGGGTCTGGCGTTTTTCTATGGCGGCCTGTCCAGGCGCAAAAATGTCATCAACACCATGCTCATGTGCTTTGGCGCCATTGGTCTGGTTGGTGTGCTGTGGATTGTTGCCGGCTGGTCTCTGGCCTATGGCGGCGACGGTTCGAGTCCGTTTATTGGAGGCCTTGACCAGCTGCTGTGCCTGCCGGTGCTCAACCAGGTGCTGCAGGCGGCCGAGGGCAACGCCGCGGACGGCGCCGCCTACCCCCAGATCATCAACATCGCCTTCCAGATGGCATTTGCCATGATCACGGCTGCTATCGTCACGGGCAGCCTGGCCGGCCGCGTCAAGTTTGGTGCCATGACGGCCTTCCTGGGCATTTGGCTGCTCGCGGTCTATGTGCCGCTCGCCCACATGGTCTGGGGCGGCGAGGGCTCCTTTATCGGCGACATCATCGGCGCGCTCGACTTTGCCGGCGGCGACGTAGTACACATTTCGTCCGGTCTCACGGGCCTGATTCTCTGCTTAATGCTCGGCCGTCGTCGTGGCTTTGGCATGGTGAGCTATCGTCCGCATAACGTGCCGTTTGTGGCGCTGGGCGCCGGTCTGCTTTGGTTTGGCTGGTTTGGCTTTAACGGCGGCAGCGAGTTTAAGGCCGATGCCGTGGCGGCACTCGCCATCCTCAACACTGTGACGGCCAGCGCGGCGGGCATGGTCTCGTGGCTTGCCGTCGAGCGCGTGCACACCGGTCGCCCCACGCTGGTGGGCGCCAGCACCGGTCTGGTTGCGGGCCTTGTGGTGGTCACGCCGGGTGCGGGCTTTGTCGAGCCGTGGGCGGCGCTGGTCATGGGCCTGATCGTCTCGCCTGTCTGCTACCTGGCCATCAGCCATCTTAAGACCAAGTTTGGCTACGACGATGCGCTCGACGCGTTCGGTTGCCACGGCATCGGCGGCATCTTGGGCGGCGTGCTCACGGGCCTGTTCTGTGTGCCGGAGCTCTCGTGGACCGGTAAGGGTGGCCTGTTCTACACGGGCGACGTGTCGCTGCTCGTCTCGCAGATTTTGGGCATTGTGGTGACGGTCGCTCTTGTGCTGGTGCTCGACTTGGTGATCGCCGCGGTGGTCAAGGCGCTGTTCCACGGCAGCCTGCGCGTGGACGAGGCCGACGAGGCGCTGGGCCTGGATGCGAGTCAGCACGGCGAGAGCGCGTATCCCTCCTTCTCGGGACTCGACTAGCGGCACGGCTTTCCCAGGCACCCGACCTTGCCCCTCAAACCGTCGCTTGCGTACCGAAGTACGCGGCGCTCCTCTTTCGGGGCAATCTCGGGCACCTGGAAAACCCGTGCCATGTGAAGGAAAATCAATTTCTTTTATTGAAGAGAGGAATTCACTATGAAGAAGATTACGGCGATTGTTCGTGCCGAAAAGCTTGAGGTTCTTAAAGATGCGCTGTTTGCTGCCGATGTTCGTGGCATGACTATTAACCAGGTGCAGGGCTGCGGCGCACAGCATGGCTGGAAGGAATACGTGCGCGGCAACGAGTTGCTTGTCAACATGATCCCCAAGGTGCAGTTCACCCTCATCTGTGCCGATGAACATGTCGACGGCATTGTCGAGATTATCTGCAACGCCGCACGCACCGGAGCCGTCGGCGATGGCAAGATCTGGGTCGAGCCGGTCGAGGAGGTTATCCGCATCCGTACCGGCGAACACGGTCCCGCTGCGGTGTAGGACAATCTTTCGCCTGACGGGCGTGCCTCTCTTGGGGTGCGCCCGTTCTCGTCTACAATATCGTGCAGACGAAGGAGAGGCATGTCCATGATCAAGATGTTTGCGAGTGACTTAGACGGAACGCTGCTGAACGCCCTGCATGAGGCGGATGGGACCATCCGCCGTGCCATTCGCGAGCTGACCGAGGCTGGCTTGCATGTGGTTCCCGCGACCGGGCGCTCGACGTTGCCAATCGGCGAGCATGGCTTTACGGGGCTGGCGCTCGATGCCTGCTGCTCCAACGGATCCATCGTGCGTGACAGCCATGGCGAGGTGCTCAAGACCTGGACCATCGACCCGCAGGTTACCGAGGAGCTGCTCAAGGCGTTCCCGGACATTTGCTTCGACTGCTCCACGCCCGACGGCATGTTCTCGAGCGGTTCGTTCGAGATGCACCAGGCGGGTTTTAAGAAGGACAGCCCTATCAAGCGCATCGTGATGTGCGGCATGCGTGCACGTGGCGGGTATCACGAGGAGCAGTATTTCGACCAGTCGATCGGTGACATCCTGCGTCACGATGTGTGCAAGATCAACTGTCGCGTGACCTCGCCCGAGCTGGAGCGCGACCTTAAGGCGTATTTGGCCGAGCGTTCGGACCGCGTGGTCAACGCGCCGTTCGATCCGGTGATGTTCGAGATCACGGACGTGGCGTGCAACAAGGGCGAGAGTGTGGCCTGGCTGGCGGGTTACTACGGTATTGCCGAGGACGAGGTCGCGGTTTACGGCGACGGCGGTAACGACATTGCCATGCTCAAGCGTTTCCGCCACAGCTACGCGACCAAAAACGGTAGTGATGCAGCTAAGGCCGCCGCGAGCGCGACTATCGGCAGCTGCATGGTCCACGCCGTTCCCAAACACATGCTCGCCACCATGCACAAGCAAAACTCCCGCACCGTCATCGAATAATGTGACAAAGGGACTGCCCTTCGTCACATCCTAAATATTGCCTTTACGTGTTGATGCACACGGTGTGCAATAATACTCGCACTGTGCAATAGCGCACAGGCTGAGTAACAAGGAGGACGCTTGTCCCAGCTCGAGAAATGCGATCGCCGGTCCCTTCGCTCGCAGCGTGCCCTTCGCCAGGCACTTGCCAGCGAGCTTGCCGAAAGCGGCGACCTTTCGCGCATTAATGTCGCGTCGCTCACCGAGCGCGCTGGCCTTACGCGCCGCACGTTCTATTCGCACTACCGCGATATTCCTGACTTTATCAATCAAATCGAGGACGGCTTGCTGGCCGAGATCCGTGAGCGCATTGAGCTCATCACCGCAGCTCAGCTGCCTGATCTCTATCACAACATCGATGAGCTCGAGCCGGCGCCCGGTTCGGTTGAGCTGCTGCGTTATCTTGCGGCCAATCGCGACTTAATCGGTGCGCTGCTGGGTCCGGGCGGCGACCAGGCCTTCATTAAAAGGATCATCGACACCGCGCGTGAGGCTGTGGTGCCGCGTGCGCAGACGGGCATTTTGGGCCTGGCGCTGGGCACGTTCTTTGACTACTACGTCACCTACGTCGTGAGTGCCGAGGTCGGCATGATTCAGCGCTGGTTTGAGCGTGGGCTTACCGAATCGCCCGAGGCCATGGCGCGCATTATGACGGTGCTCGCTTTTGTGCGCCCTGGTGACCTGTATGGCCAACCCATCGATATCAACGTGCCGGAATACGGCTTGAAGCTATTGAACCTGCAGCTCGAGGACGCGGCCGACACCGCCGCAACCGTCGAGTCCAACAACTAAGAGGAGAGACAATGAGCAAACTCGTCGAGGGCATCAAGGACCGTATGGTCGCTGCCGCGCGTGAGGCCGCGCCCGCCGTGGTGGACGCCGCGCAGAAGGCTGCGGCCGCGGCTGCCGAGAAAGTTGCCGAGGCAGTTGCCGATGCCAAGAACGCGGCAGGGGAGACGTCCGTCGCTAGCGAGCTCGCCACTGCCGCTGAGCCCGTAGCCGCCGCCCACGCCCCCGAAGGCGCGATCTTCAACCCCGAGAACGCTCGCGGCAACCTGCACCTGGGCATCGACGTGGGCTCCACCACCGTTAAACTTGCCGTGCTCAACGACGACAACCAGATCGTCTACGCCAAGTACCAGCGCCACCACACCGACGTCCGTGCCTGCGCCCGCGACCTGTTCGAGGGCGCTTCGACCGTGCTGCCGACGGCCCAGATGACCTGCGCCATTACCGGCTCGGGCGGCCTGCTGCTGTCCCAATGGCTCGACCTGGAGTTTGTTCAGGAGGTCATCGCCAGCAAGCGCGCCGTCGAGACCCTTATCCCCGCCACCGATGTCGCCATCGAGCTGGGCGGCGAGGACGCCAAGATCATCTACTTCGATAACGGCATCGAGCAGCGCATGAACGGCACCTGCGCCGGCGGTACGGGCGCCTTCATCGACCAGATGGCAACCCTGCTGCACACCGACGCCAGCGGCCTCAACGAGCTCGCGGCAAACGCCACCACCATCTATCCCATTGCCAGCCGCTGCGGCGTCTTTGCCAAGACCGACGTCCAGCCGCTGCTCAACGAGGGCGCCCGCCCCGAGGACGTGGCCGCCTCCATTTTCCAGGCTGTCGTGACCCAGACCATTTCGGGCCTGGCGTGTGGCCGTCCCATCCGCGGCAACGTTGCCTTCCTGGGCGGCCCGCTGCAGTACCTCTCCGAGCTGCGCCACCGCTTCTACCTCACGCTCAACCTGGACGAGGAGCACCGCATTGTGCCCCAAAACGCCCACCTGTTTGTGGCGAGCGGCGCCGCCATGGCGCACGAGTCCAACAAGCTCAGCACGTTCCCGCAGCTCATTGAGGCCATCGATGCCCTGGGCGACACGCAGGGTGCCGAGGTCGAGCGTCTGGATCCGCTCTTTGCCACCGACGAGGACTTTGCCGAGTTCAAAACCCGCCACGACGCCGAGGTCGTCCCCAAGGGCAAGCTCGAAGGCTACACCGGCCGCGTGTTCATCGGCATCGACGCCGGCTCCACCACCATGAAGGCCGCGCTCGTGGGCGAGGACGGTCAGCTGCTGCACACCTGGTACGGCAACAACAACGGCGACATCCTAGGCACGGCCAAGGTCATCATGGCCGATTTCTACAACCACATCCCCGCGGGCTGCACCATCGGCCACGTGACCACCACGGGCTACGGCGAGGCGCTGCTCATCGAGGCCCTCAAGGCCGATTCCGGCGAGATCGAGACCGTTGCGCACCTGCGCGGCGCCAAGGCATTCCTGCCCGGCGTCGAGTTTATCCTGGACATCGGCGGCCAGGACATGAAGTGCCTGCGCGTCAAGGACGGCGTCATCGAGCACATCATGCTCAACGAGGCCTGCTCGTCGGGTTGCGGTAGCTTTATCGAGAGCTTCGCCGTCTCTATGAACATGGACGTGCGCGCGTTCGCCAACGCCGCCATCCATGCCAAGGCCCCGGTCGACCTGGGAAGTCGCTGCACGGTCTTTATGAACTCGCGCGTCAAGCAGGCGCAAAAGGAAGGCGCCACGGTGGGCGACATCGCGGCCGGCCTGTCCTATTCCGTCATCAAGAATGCCCTGTTCAAGGTCATTAAGCTGCGCGACCCCAAGGAGATCGGCAGTCAGGTGATCGTCCAGGGCGGCACCTTTATGTCCGATGCCACGCTGCGCGCATTTGAGCAGCTCACCGGCGTTCATGCCGTGCGTCCCGACATCGCCGGCTGCATGGGTGCCTACGGTGCGGCCCTGCTCGCCCGCGATCGCGCCGGCGCCGACGGCACCTCGACCATCCTCTCGGCCGAGGACATCGCGCACCTCACCGTGACGCAAAAGCATGTCCGCTGCGGTCGCTGCTCCAACAACTGCCAGCTTACCGTCAACGACTTTGGCGGCGGTAGGCGCTTCATTACCGGCAACCGCTGCGAGAAGGGCGCCGGCCACAAAAAGCAGAAGACTGAGGCCCCCAACCTCTTCAAAAAGAAAAACGAGCTGCTCTTTGACCGCGAGGTGCTGAGCCCCGACGAGGCCCCGCGCGGCACCGTGGGTATCCCGCGCGCACTCAACATGTACGAGAACTACCCCTTCTGGCATGCGTTCTTTACGCGCCTGGGCTTTAGCGTGCAGCTGTCCGACCAGTCGAGCAAAAAGACCTACCAGGCGGGCATCGAGTCCATGCCGTCCGAGAGCGTGTGCTATCCGGCCACGGCCACGTGATGAACCTCATCGACCGTGACGTCGACTTTATCTGGATGCCGTGCGTGCGCTGGGAGCGCAAGGAGGATCCGACCGCCGGCAACTGCTATAACTGCCCCATCGTCATGAGCTACCCCACGGCGCTGGCGCTCAACATCGACGAGATCCGTGAGCAGAACATCGAGTTCCTGTACCCGTTTGTGCCCTATCACGATAAGACCGAGCTCAAGCGCCGTCTGTACCAGGTGCTCGCCGTCGACCGTGTGGCCGATGCGCAAGCCGGTCGCGGTCGCGTGCGTGGACCCAAGATCACGCGCTCCGAGGTCGATGCCGCCGTTAACGCTGCCTTTGAGGCCGACGCGCGCTTCCACGAGGACATCCAGACCATGGGCGAGGAGGCCCTTAAGTGGGTCGAGGACCACGGTGGCCACGGCATCGTACTCGCCGGCCGTCCCTACCATAACGACCCCGAGATCAACCACGCCCTGCCTGAGCTTATCTCGAGCTTTGGCTTTGCGGTCTTTACCGAGGATTCGCTTGCGCACCTGGTGAAGCCCGAGCGTCCCATCCGCGTCGTCGACCAGTGGATGTACCACAGCCGCCTGTACGCCGTCGCCCGTTTTGTGACGATGCGCAACGACCTGGACCTGATCCAGCTCAACTCCTTCGGCTGCGGCCTGGACGCTCTGACCACCGACCAGGTGCAGGAGATTCTGGAGGCCAGCGGCAAGATCTACACCGTGCTCAAGATCGACGAGGTGTCCAACCTGGGCGCCGCGCGCATCCGCATCCGCTCGCTCATGGCCGCGCTTAAGGACCAGGAGGCCGAGCGCCTGGCCGAGGCCACGGCCGCGGGCGAGGCCTACGAGCAGGGCGACGCCGCGCCGGTGGCGCCCTCCACGGATGCCCCCGCGTTCGCGAGCCGCAAGTACACGTTCGAAGCGCAGCGTGAGAGCGCATCGACCGCGTGGCCCAAGGTGCCCTTTACCGAGCAGATGCGCGAGGAGGGCTATACCATCCTGTGCCCGCAGATGGCGCCGATCCACTTTGACCTGGTCAAAGAGGTATTCCGCGGTGCCGGCTACAACCTGGAGCTGCTGCCCTCGACTGACCACGATGCCGTCGAGGCCGGCCTGCGCTACGTGAACAACGACATCTGCTATCCGTCGATCCTGGTGACGGGCCAGATCATGGAGGCCATCGAGAGCGGTCGGTACGACCTGTCCAAGACGGCCGTGGTTATCAGCCAGACCGGCGGCGGCTGCCGTGCCACCAACTACATCGCGCTCATCCGCAAGGCTCTGCGTGAGAGCGGCCACCCCGAGATTCCGGTGATCTCGCTTTCGGCCGTGGCGCTCGGCGAGGACAACCCTGGCTTTAAGATTACGCCGCCTCTGCTCAAGCAGGCGGTCTACGCGGTGCTCTTTGGCGACGTGATGATGCAGATGCTCTACCGCTGCCGCCCGTACGAGGCCACGCCCGGCGCCGCCAACGCGCTCTACGAGGAGTACATGGCGCGCGCCCGCAAACTGGCGCCCAAGTTCAACCGCCACAACTACACCAAGCTGTGCCGCGAGGCCATCCGCGCGTTCGACACCATGCCGCTCGTGGGCGAGGGCACCAAGCCACGCGTGGGCGTGGTCGGCGAGATCTTGGTCAAGTTCCACCCTACGGCCAACAACCACGTGGTCGACGTTATCGAGCGCGAGGGCTGCGAGGCCGTGGTGCCGGGCCTGCTCGACTTCTTCCTGTACTCCATGAGCAACGCCGAGCTGCAGAAGGACGAGCTGGGAAGCTCCGCTACCACGCGCGCTGGTATGCAGGCGCTCATCAAACTCGTGGACTGGATGCGTACGCCGGTGGAGGAGATGCTCGAAAAGTCCCGCCGCTTTGAGGCTCCCGAGCGCATCGGCACCATGGCGGACAAGGCCCGCACTCACGGCCGAGATGCTCGACCTGATCGACCATGGCGCGCCCAACATTATCTGCACGCAGCCCTTCGCGTGCCTGCCCAACCATGTGGTGGGCAAGGCCGTGATTAAGGAGCTGCGCCGCCAGCACCCCGAGAGCAACATCGTTGCGGTGGACTACGACCCCGGTGCGTCCGAGGTCAACCAGCTCAACCGCATCAAGCTCATGATTAGCGTGGCCAAGGAGAACATGCGCGCCGGTAAGGGCTTTAAGCTCGAGAAGGTGGCGCCGCTCGCAATGGACGAGGTCACCGGCCAGATGCGTGCCCACGATGGCTGCGTGAGCTGCGGGTCGGCCAGCGAGGAGGCCGTTACATCGGTCGCCAATCGTCTGGGACGCGGCATTAAGAAGTAGTTGGCCTACTTCGAGCCGGATATAAGACAAACGGGTGGTAGTCGTACCGGCTACCACCCGTTTTTGTTGGACATGGAATCCTGAGATAATGAACATATGTAGCCGTTCGCCGCAAATTACCGTCCGTTTATAGAACCCACCCCCAGCGCGCGTCATCCTTACGGTTGAATAAATACACATCTATGGAATTACGTAAGAGAGGACCGTTCCATGAGCTACAAGACCGTTTGTGTTGCCGGTGGCGGCGTGCTGGGAAGCCAGATTGCCTTTCAGGCTGCCTACTGTGGCTTCGATGTGACGATTTGGCTGCGCAGCAAGGGCAGCATCGGCCGCACCCAGCCCAAGATCGATCATGTGCGCGAGGAGTACATCGCGGCAATCGAGGGTATGGCGGACGGCACGGGCGAGTGGTGCTCCGGTATCGCCGATGGCGGCCAGCCCTTCGACAAGGAAGCGGCACTCGCCGCCGTTGAGCGTGCCTACTCCACACTCAAGCTGGAGCTCGATCTTGCCAAGGCAGTGGCCGACGCCGACCTGGTCATCGAGTCTATGGCTGAGGACACCCAGGCAAAGATCGACTTCTACAAGAAGCTCGCCCCGGTTCTCCCGCAAAAGACCGTCATCGTGACCAACTCCTCCACGCTGCTGCCGAGTACCTTTGCCAAGTACACCGGCCGCCCCGAGAAGTACCTGTCGCTGCACTTTGCCAATTCCATCTGGAAGAACAACATGACCGAGGTCATGGCTCAGGACCAGACCGACAAGCGCTATTTCGATGAGCTCGTCGACTTTGCTAACGATATCCGTATGCTTGCCCTGCCCGTCAACAAGGAAAAGAACGGCTACCTGCTCAACTCCATGTTGGTGCCATGGCTGCTCTCGGGCCTTGACCTGTATGTCTCGGGCGTCAGCGACCCCAAGAGCATCGACCTCGCGTGGACGCGCGGCACCGGCGCTCCCAAGGGTCCGTTCCGCGTGTTCGACACGGTGGGTATCCAGACGGCCTATAACATCGTCATGCAGTATCAGAAGGTCCCGGGCCTGGTGAGTCCGCTGCTCAAGAAGATGATGATGCCCTACAACTTTAAGGCTATGGCCTCCGTCCTCAAGAAAATGCTCGACGAAGGCAAGCTGGGCGAAAGCTCGGGCGAGGGCTTCTTCAAGTACTAAAAAATGATCCCTCGGGGACGGAGGAAAGCGGATCATTTTCGGTCGCCAACAGTGAGAAGATGGACCCAGAAATAGAAAGGAGTGGCAATGGGCCGGCTCGGGCTTTGAGGACAAGTTGCTGCGGGCCCAGGGCGATTTTTCGCTCAACGCGGGCCAGCACAGCGTGACGTATCTGCCGAGTTCTGACACGGCAACGACTGGTCGCTACCAGGTGCTGCTATACGACAACAACTTTGGTGCGGCCGAAAGCTATCCCAAGTTCGACTGGGGTCAGCTGGGCGCCGCGGTGGTGACCGACTACAACAAGGGCACGCATTCGTTTGGGCGCATCTTTACGGTGGACGAGGTGGCACGCACCTACGGGCTCGAAGACCAGATCGCGGTGCCGTTCTCGGGCTACGTTAGCAGTGTGCAGCGCGTCGGCAATTCGAACAGCATGCTCGTGGCATCGGGTCAGGCCAAGACCCTTACCGAGTACGACCGCTACGGTCTGCCCATCACCACCTACGAGATGGAAGCCGAAAAGTACATCTACCGCGTGTACAAGTACGAGCTGTAGGGCCGCGCTTAGGTTTGACCAATGGAGTATGAAAACACGCCGTTCGCCGATGCCCCCTCCGCGAGTGGCAGCCATATGTTTTGATATCAGAAACATATAGTTGTCGCCAGCCTGCTGGCGACGTTCCCCCTGATATCAGAGGCTCCAGGTATGTTTCGCGCTCCGTTAAACAACTATCGATTGGGCTAACATGGACCGCCGTGCTATTTCGATAACCCTTGCAGTGGTCTGTCTGACTGTGCTCCTGGGCGCTACAGGGCTGTTTGCTATAAGCCGAGAAACGTCCTATATGCAGGAATGCGCTTCCGAAGGGTTTGCCATTGATGGTTACTACCGGGATGACAAAACGAGTCGGGAAATCCTGGCCTTTCTTGAGGAGGATGGCTGTCGATGGCAACTGGTCGACAAAGACGGCAGCTGCGTTGACGGGCAGTTTAAGCGTACGGATGACCCCAACATCCTGATATTAAAGAAGGAAAACGGCGAAGAATTCGGCACGGTTCACGTTGCGTATATATCGCGCCGACGCAATCAGGGGCAGATTTACCTAATTAGAAATACTGAGGTGACCCGATTTTATCTTGTGAGCACCGATCCGACGTTTACGGTGGAGTCTGGCGATGTCGATGCGGACGTCTGATTCACGGCAATAAAGCAGCGAGCGGGGCGCGAGTGTGAGCTGCACCCCGTTATTTGCCCGTGTCCGTATCGCGTCTGCGCCTCGTCGTAACTTGTGTCTGTGCGAGCATTCATCCCGCGCCGGCATCACTCCACATCAAACTCCACGCGATCGAGTTCGGGCACGTTGAGGTCGATGAGCTTGCGGGCGACGTGGCGGTCGAGCGTTCCGAGCGCCTCGCTCGTTGTCACATGGGCGACAGTTTGGCGCTCGACAAGGCCCTCCTTGTCGCCTTCGGTAGCCGAGGTCTCGACGGCGACGGTGTAATCCTTAAAGCCCGGCAGCACCGCGGCAAGTTCGCGCGTAGTTTCGGTGACGCCGTAGCCGTCCTGCACGCCGGCCTGCGCCGAGCCAATGGAACCCGCCGTCATGACGATGCAGGGGATGGCAAAGACCACCGTGCCCACAATAATGTGGCGGCGCACCTTGCGTGACAGCTCATCGACCTCGGCATTTTCCTCGGCTGTCACAATGCCGTCGCCGTTGAGGTCGCGCTTGAGCGGTACACGTAAAAGAAGCAATACGGCTTCGGCCGCCAGCGCGATAAAGACCACGTTGATGCCAAACTCGTAAAGCGCCGAGAGAAACAGTGACCCGCTTGCGATGGCGATGCCATAGCCAGCCGCGCACAGGGGCGGCATGAGCGCGGTCGCCACGGCCACGCCTGCGATGAGCGTGGCGGGTTCCTGGTCGCGCGAGTTGCCCAGGCCACCCGCAAAGCCGCCCGCGAGCGCGACGGCAAGGTCCCACACAGTCGGTGTCGAATTGTCGATGATGGCGGCCGTGGTGGTGCCAAGGGGCGAGAGCTTAAAGTACAACGTGGACGTGACCAGGCAAAGGACCATCTGTAGAGCCAAGCCCGCGATGGCTTCGACGGTAATCTCACGGTCGAGCGTGGCGATGCCATATGCCATGGCAAGGACCGATCCCATAAGCGGGCAGATGAGCATGGCGCCCACGATGGCGATGTCCGAGTCGATATCGAGGCCGATGCTTGCGATGAGCATGGCGATGATGAGGATGCACAGGTGAGAGCCGGTCAGGCGCGCCCCGTTTACAAAGCGCTTGCGGATTACGTGATAGGGCGCGCGACCTTCGCGAATGTTGAATGCGCGCTTTAAAAAGCGGCCTGCCTGCTCGGCTGCCTCACTATGGGCGGGGCGGATGCCGTGGCGCCGGTGATGGCGTTCGCGTAGTCGCTTGATCTGTTGTTTGTCGAGTTCCATGTCCACCTCGTTCCAGCGCGGTCCGCGCAACGCGCCCGTTGTCTTAACTCTACACCGTGGCGGGCGGGGTGTCTGTTGGATGCGGAATCCGATAGGGCGGATGACGCGGGAGCAAATGCAAATTACAGGCTCAATTCGATCCCGCAAGAATATGATGCACCAGCTCCTACATATGTGACGAAATTGTGAAGCACGAGAGCGCTAATTTCAAAAAATCCGCTGGTCGCCAATGTTGCGCAACAGAATTCAAAAATCGACAGCTACCGTTTGATACGTATGGATACATCCGTGTCAAAGGGAGAAAGCCATGGCAAACTACAGTCCACAACACTTTGAGCCTCGGGCCAAGGCCGTCAACGTCAAGGGCGTTGCCAACCGCGCCGTCGCAACCGTTTTGACGGCGGGCCTCATCGCTCAGCCGCTCATGTCGCCGCTGGCGGCAATCGCCGCACCGTCAACCGATAACGGCGATTCTGTTCAGGGGGGGGGGTAGTTCTGTAGAGAATACCGTTGCCGCCGGTAACCAAGCGGTCGTAAAGACGGCTGCCCAGCTGGCCGAGGAGTCGGCAAAGCAGCTCAAGGACGCTCAGGCCGCCTACGATGCCGCCCAGAAGAAGGCCGACGCGGCGGGCCAGTCTCAAAAGCAGGCGCAGCAGCAAAAGAATCAGGCCTCGCAGGCTGTGAGCGACAACGAAATCGAGCAGAACGCAGCAGAAGTCGCCGCGCTCCAGGAGAAGATTGACGAGCTCAAAGCCGCCGTCGAAAAGACCGAGCAGCAGCAGAAGAAGCTGGGCGACCTGAACGATCAGCTCGACCAGGCCAACAAGAGTGTCGAGGATAAGACCCAGGCGCTCAAGGACGCCAAGGCAAAGCAGGATGAGGCCAAGAAGGCCCTCGATGATGCCCAAGCCAAGCTCGAGGCCATGGGTATGGACGAGTACGAGGCCGCCAAGAAGGCCGTCGAGGACGCGCAGGCAAAGCTCGATGACGCCAATAAGGCCGTTACTACTGCACAGGACAATCTGGACCAGGCCAAGGCTGCCGAGGCCAGCGCCCAGCAGGAAAAGCAGAATACCGAGGCAGCTTTGACGACTGCCCAGGCCAAGAAGCAGGAGACTGCCGCTGCTCTCGCAGCCGCAACCACCGCGCGCGATAACGCCCAGCAGAAGTTCAGCCAGGCGCAGGCCGCGCTCGATGCTGCCGTCTCGGGTACGGGTGTTGACCTGAGTGCGCTTGAGGCCGCCAAGAAAGCTGCTGCTGGTGAGCTCAAGACCGCGCAGGCGGAGCTCAATGCCGCGACGGATGCCGACGCCACCGCACAGACAAATCTGCAGGCCGCCCAGGCTGCCGTCGCTGCCGCGCAGGAGAAGGCCAACGCCGCCAACGCTGCCGTGGCATCTGCCCAGTCTGCATACGATGCGGCAAACAAGGAGTACAAGGACGCGGCCAGTAAGCGTGACGCAGCGAAGACGGCATACGAGCAGGCCCAGCAGACCGAGGCCGACAAGAAGGCTGAGTACGACCGACTCGTCGAG
>CAVHBE010000168.1:0-5606 GCA_963634045.1 Methanobrevibacter smithii | reverse complement strand
ACCCCGCCCCACCACTCCACGCCTAATATGCTGTAAAACACCCCCGAGCATATGTTCGAAAACACAATATGTTGTGTTTGCGGCAAAGACGGGATGCCACCTGTAGAACCACGCCCGCGAACCTCAACCTTCAAGTTGACCTTGAGGCGATTTTTACGTCCCTTTACACGCCGTTCACATCGCCCCCAAACTCCCCCACCCACGACACACACGGCCCACCGCCGCGTCGGTGTCTGGCGAAAAATGGGGCGGGCCCCAGATTGCCCATGCGCGCAAAAGTGCGTATCGGCAATCTGGGGCCCGCCCCCCTTAATATTTATAAATATGCAGGTCAGCGAGGTGCTAGCGATGTGCCAGCGGATGCGCCGCCAGATAGACCTCGGTCAGTTGCGTGCGGTCGACATGTGTGTAGACCTGCGTGGTCGAAATATCGGCATGGCCCAAAATCTCCTGCAGCACACGCAGGTCGGCACCGCCCGCGAGCATGTGGGTGGCAAAGGAGTGGCGCAAGGTGTGGGGATGGAGCCCCACCAGCCCCACTTGGCGCCCATACCGCTCGCATATCGCATGCACGGCCTGGCGCGACAGGCGACGTCCGTTCTTATTTAAAAAGACCGCCAAGGTCTCCGTCCCGTGAGCATGGGCGGCCAGGAGAGTGCGCCCGTCACCTAGATAGTGTGTCAGGGCGCGAGCCGCGCTTCCCACCAACGGGGCCAGACGCTCCTTGGAGCCCTTACCGCGCACCAGGACAAACCCGTCATCGATATGGATATCGCCCACATCGAGCCCAACCAGCTCACTCACGCGCAAGCCGCAACCGTAAAGCACTTCCAAGATGGCATGATCGCGCAGCCCCATCTCGCCCTCGGGAAAGTCTTGATCGAGCAGCGCCGAGACATCCTCCACCGAAAGGTATTCCGGCAGGCGATCTGCCTTTTTGGGCAGGCGCAACGCCGCCGTCGGGTTTTGGGCCACGGCCCCATCGCGCACCAAAAAGGCATGCAGACCCTTCACGGCAGCAAGCGCGCGCTCCACCGAGGCGTCGGAATAGCCTCCGTCGCGGCGATCGGCAACGAAGCCCTCCACGACCTGACGGCTCACATCTTCAAACGTCGCAATGTCAGCCCGCTCCAGATAGGCGCAGTACGTCGTCAGGTCACGACGGTAGGCCGCAATCGTATTGCGCGCCAAGCCCCGCTCGACCGCGAGGTAATCGAGATACTCCCCCGCCGCCACAGCGAGCGACGAGGGAGTAGCTTCGGTATGTTCCTGGTTCGCCGGCACCCTTAGTCCGTAGCGAGGTTCATGGGCGTCACCTGCAGACGGTCGACACCCTCGTGCTGGCCGATCGAAGCGCGCACGAACTCGCGGAACAGCGGCTGCGGGTTGGTCGGACGGCTCTTGAACTCGGGATGAGCCTGGGTGGCCACATACCACGGATGCACGTCGCGCGGCAGCTCGACCATCTCGACCAGACGCTCGTCGGGCGAAAGACCCGAGATAACCAGACCGGCGTCCTCGAGCTGGTCACGGAAGGCGTTGTTGAACTCAAAACGGTGACGGTGACGCTCGTAGACGAGCTCCTCGCCATAGGCCTCGCGCGCGAGGGAATCGGCAGCAAGCTTGCACGGATAGGCACCCAGACGCATGGTGCCGCCCTTCTCGGTCACGTCCTCCTGCGAGCTCATCAGGTCGATGACACTATACGGGCCATCCGGATCGAACTCGGAAGAGCTGGCGCCGGCAAGGCCGACGACGTTGCGGGCAAATTCGCACACGGCCACCTGCATACCCAGGCAAATGCCCAGATACGGAATCTTGTGCTCGCGGGCGAACTCGGCCGCGAGGATCTTGCCCTCCAGGGCGCGCTTACCAAAGCCGCCAGGGACCAAGATGCCCGAGGCGTCACCCAGGACCTCGGAGACGTTCTGCTCATCGAGGCTCTCGCCATCGACCAGCTGCACGTCAACGTGGCGATCGTAGAAGACGCCCGCATGGTGCAGGGCCTCGATAACCGACAGGTACGCATCGGGCAGCTGCGTGTACTTGCCCACGACGGCGATCTTCACCTTGTCGGCGTGATGGTTGGCGTGATTCTGTTTGCGCAGGAACTCGTTCCACTCGCTCATGTCGCGCTCACGCGGGTCCAGACCCAGGCGCTCGCAAATGCGCAGGTCAAAGTCCTGCTCGGCAAGCAGCTGCGGAACATCGTAAATGCTCGCGCAGTCCTCGTTGGTAAAGACGCAATCGGTGTCGACGTCGCAGAAGCTTGCGATCTTTCCGCGGATAGCGTCATCGATATGGTGGTCGGAGCGCAGCACGATAATATCGGGCTGGATACCAAAGCTGCGGAGCTCCTTGACGGAATGCTGCGTGGGCTTGGTCTTGACCTCGTGGGCGGCGGCGATATAGGGAACGAGCGACACGTGGATGTAGCAGACGTTCTCGGGGCCGGCCTCCTTGCGGTACTGACGGATGGCCTCGACAAACGGTTGGGACTCGATGTCGCCGATCGTGCCGCCCAGCTCGGTGATGACTACATCGGAGCCGGTCTGCTCCTCAATGCGGCGGAACTTGTCCTTAATGGCATTGGTGACGTGGGGAATCACCTGCACGGTACCGCCCAAAAAGTCGCCGCGACGCTCGCGGGCGATCAAGCTCTTATAGATGGCGCCGGTCGTAAAGTTGGAATCGCGGGTCAGGTTCTCATCAATAAAGCGCTCGTAATGACCCAGGTCCAGGTCGGACTCGTAACCATCCTCGGTAACGAAGACCTCACCATGCTGGAAGGGGCTCATGGTACCGGGGTCGACGTTCAGATACGGGTCGGCCTTTTGCATCGTTACTTTGTAGCCACGCGACTTGAGCAGACGGCCCAGCGAGGCCGCGGTAATACCCTTGCCCAGGGACGAAACCACGCCACCGGTTACGAACACATGCTTGGTCATATTGAGTTACCTGCGCTTCCCGTAGAAGTTGTTTATCCACATCTTACGGGTCTTCATTGTAATACTCGCGCCGCGGACCGTTCGCAATTTTTCTTGCGTGCGATTGCATTTCTCAATCTTGAAACAAAACGCCGCCCGGTTTCCCAGGCGGCGTCGCTATGGCAAGGGTTACATGCTGCTATCGATCAGCAACCTCGTCCTCAAGCATTTCTTGAACGAGCATGCCGGTACGGACGCCCTCAAGATACCACTCGCCACGTTCGGTGAGGCAAATGCCATTTGCAAGCTGACCGCCGTCGTCGCTATAACGCGAGACGACATCAATCATGCCTTCGGAATCCAAGCGATCGATTGCGGCGCGGGCACGATACGGCGAAACCCCCACGCGCTCGGCAAGCGTTTTGCGCGAGAAACCATACGGCCCGCCATTGTCTTCGGTTTGCTGGTCGATCTCCATCAACACCAGCACCTCGACACGCTTCATATCGTTGACACTCGCACGACCCTTGCCCGCCATAGCAGCCTCCTCAAACCGAGCACGAGCATCTAACGCGCCGTGCGCGACCGACACACCTCACGATGGCAGGTAATATCCATCATGCGGCATCCCGCTAAGGATGAAACAGTTACGGTTATTGTATACCGCTCAAATTGTTTCTAGGCAGGTAAACAGCTATTTTTCGCCGAAATAGGCGCTTTATTGATCAAAAAGCCGTACCGGGCGCTAACCCGATACGACCAAAATGCAATGCAATTACCGCGGTGCTTCAAACTTAGCGATGGAAGAAACCGCGGCGCTCAAACTTGGGCTCGCAGCACACGTTGATACCCAGTTTGCGCAGTACCGTCTCGTCCGTCGGCGAGATAATCACGCTAAAGAAGGCATCGCAACCGCGCAGCTGCTCCAGGCCCGAAAGGACGCGAGCGGCCGTCTCACTCGTGGCCGAGGTGATCGACAGCGCCATAAGCGTCTCGTCGGTGTGGAGGCGCGGGTTTTTGCTGCCCAGGAAATGCGTCTTGAGCTTGCTGATGGGCTCGATCGCTTCATCGCTAATGACCTCGAGCTCAAGGTCGACGCCCGAGACATGCTTAAGTGCATTCATGATGAGCGAGCTCGCGGCGCCCAGGCGCGTGGAAGTCTTGCCGGTCACCACGGAGCCATCGGGCATGACCATGGCACCCACGGGACCACCCGTCAGCTGCTCCCTGGTGAGGGCCGCCGAGCGCGCCGGTGAGTAGTTCTTATCGATGCCGGCTTTCTTCATAATAATCTTGAGACGGTCGACTTGCTCATCGCCCACGCCGGTACGGCGCACATTTTCGACCGCGGTAAAGTAGCGGCGGACGATCTCCATCTTGGAAGCGTCGCGGCAGGCATCGTCATCGGTGATGGCAAAGCCGACCATATTGACGCCCATGTCCGTAGGGCTCTGGTAGGGGCTCTTGCCCAGGATCTTTTCCATCAGGGCACGGACTACCGGGAAGGCCTCGACGTCGCGGTTGTAGTTGACCGTGGTCTTGTTGTAGGCCTCAAGGTGGAACGAATCGATGATATTGGCGTCGTCGAGGTCAGCCGTGGCGGCCTCGTAGGCAATATTGACCGGATGCGTCAGAGGAAGATTCCAGACAGGGAAGGTCTCGAACTTGGCATAGCCGGCGGCCGTGCCATGCTTGTGCTCGTGATAGAGCTGAGACAGGCAGGTGGCAAGCTTGCCCGAGCCCGGACCGGGGGCAGTGACCACGACGAGCGGTCGGGTGGTCTCGACAAACTCGTTCTTGCCGTAGCCATCGTCGGACACGATCAGATCGACATCGTGCGGATACCCCTCGATGGGATAGTGCAGCTTGGCGGGAATACCGAGCGCGTTCAGGCGGTTGCGGAACACATCGGCAGCGGGCTGGCCGGCATACTGGGTGATGACCACAGCCGCGACGGCAAAGCCGTTGCCGCGGAACAGGTCGACCAGGCGCAGCACATCCTCGTCATAGGTAATACCGAGGTCACCACGAGCCTTGTTTTTCTCGATGTGGTTCGCGTTGATCGCGATGATAACCTCGACATCGTCGGCGATGCTCTTGAGCATGCGGAACTTGCTGTCCGGTTCAAAACCCGGCAGCACTCGGCTCGCATGATAGTCATCGAACAGCTTACCGCCAAACTCCAAATAGAGCTTGCCACCAAACTGCGAGATGCGCTCCTTAATGTGAGCAGCCTGCAGCTCGATATACTTCGCGTTGTCGAAACCCTGGCGCATGTATGGCTCCCGTCCCGTTTCCAATTAATGTTCTAGGCGATTATAACGGAGCAGACCCTCCCCAACGCCCAAGCAATCAACTGGCACCAACCAAACACGCCATCGATAAGTTGCGGTGAAATAGTTCCCGTTTAACCCCTCAAGACGGCCAAACAGGAACTATTCCACCGCAACTTCCCCTTTTTGGTTCAAACAAACCTGGCCTTTGTATCAATAATGGAAACGTCGCAGGTTGAGCATAAGCCAGCGAAAGCCCACCAGAGTAGGCAAAGCGCCCTCTGCACCAACAATGGAAAGCGCCGCAGGCAGAGGACGGACGGCGCGTAGCGTCGACCGGTTCCGCGGTTTGGTAAAACCGCGGAACAAAAAGTCGCCCCCTCCCGCGCACGGAACGGAAGGGGGC
>CAVHBE010000167.1:7439-11167 GCA_963634045.1 Methanobrevibacter smithii | reverse complement strand
GAAGAACATGTTCCACGTGCCGGTGACCGAGCAGGGCACCATCCCGCACGAGGTTCTCGGCCACTTTGGTGCCGGCCGCATCATCATCAAGCCCGCTGTCGAGGGTACCGGCGTTATCGCCGGCGGCGCTGTGCGTCCCCTCTTCGAGCTTGCTGGCATCAAGAACGTCCTGTCCAAGTCCCTCGGTACCGACAACGGCCTCAACATCATCAAGGCTGCCGTCGAGGGCCTCAAGGAGCTCTCCAGCCCTGAGGACGTCGCGGCTCGCCGTGGCCTGACGGTCTCCGAGATGTTCGTCGGTAAGGAGAACTAAGCATGGCTGACACCATCAAGATCAAGCAGGTCCGCAGCACCAACGGTTGCAAGCAGGACCAGGTCCGTACTGTCCGTGCCCTCGGTCTCCACAGGATCCGCGAGGTTCGCGAGATTGCTGACAACGAGTCCGTCCGCGGCATGATCTTCAAGGTCAAGCACCTTGTCGAGATTGTAGAGGAGTAGCAAATGCAGCTTCACGATCTTACTCCCGCGCCCGGTTCCACCAAGAACCGCAAACGCGTCGGCCGTGGCAATTCTTCGGGTCACGGCACCACTTCTGGCCGCGGTCAGAAGGGCCAGGGTTCCCGCTCTGGCGGCACCAAGGGTGCCGGCTTCGAGGGTGGCCAGACTCCGCTGGCTATGCGCCTGCCCAAGCTTCCGGGCTTCCGTAACCCCCGTCGTATCGAGTACACCGCTGTTAACGTTGAGCGTCTCGAGCGTAAGTTCGAGGACGGCGCTGTGATCGACGGTGCCGCTCTTAAGGCCGCTCGCATTACCAAGAGCGAGTTCGAGCCCGTCAAGGTGCTCGGCAATGGTGAGCTCACCAAGAAGTTCACGGTCAAGGTCGACAAGGTCAGCGCTTCTGCGCAGGCCAAGATCGAGGCCGCCGGCGGAAAGGTCGAGCTGCCGTGCTAAATGGTCTTAAGAATGCTTTCCGCATCAAAGAATTGCGCGAAAAGATTCTTTTTACCATAGCTATGCTCGTCGTGTACCGCATCGGTGCGCACGTTCCTGTGCCCGGCATTCCCTTCCAGGGGATGCTGGGCCTTTTCTCGACCGATAACAATTCGGTCGCCGCAGGTGCTATGGCCCTCCTGAATCTTTTCTCTGGCGGCGCGTTGAGCTATGTGTCGGTGTTTTCGCTGGGCATCATGCCTTACATCACCAGCTCGATCATCCTCCAGATGCTCCAGGCCGTCGTGCCTTCCCTGCATGAGCTTGCCCGCGAGGGCGAGGTCGGTCAGACCAAGATTACGCAGTATTCGCGTTACCTCACCCTGGCTCTGGCAATCCTCAACTCCGTGGGTTACCTCTTCCTCTTTAAGAGCTTCGGCATCAGCTTTAATGGCGCCGGCGCTCCCGAGATCATCTTCGACCTCATGATCGTCGGCACGCTCACCGCGGGCGCCATGCTGATCATGTGGATTGGTGAGCTCATCACCCAGCGCGGTATCGGCAATGGCATGTCGCTGATCATCTTTGCGAACATCATGGCCGGCCTGCCGCAGGCTATCTTCTCCAGCACCGAGGGCAATGCCGGTGGCATCATCACCATGGTGATCATCTGCGCCATCATCCTGCTGGTTATCCCGCTGATTGTTTTCCTTGAGCGCGGCCAGCGCCGCATCCCGGTCTCCTACGCTAAGCGCGTCGTGGGCCGTCGCATGATGGGTGGTCAGACCACCTACCTGCCCATCAAGGTCAACACCGCGGGTGTCGTGCCGATCATCTTCGCTTCGGCGCTGCTGTACTTCCCGGCTCAGATTGCCGTGTTCTTCCCCGGCATCGGCTGGATCCAGGCAGTTGCCTCTGCGCTTTCGCGCGGCTGGCTCAACTGGGTGCTTAACGTTGTCCTCATCGTGTTTTTCGCGTACTTCTACACCTCCATGGTGTTCAACCCCGATGATACGGCCGACAACCTTAAGAAGCAGGGCGGCTTTATTCCGGGCGTGCGTCCGGGTAGGGCTACCGCGGCCTACATCAAGAACGCGCTCAACAAGATTACGCTTCCCAGCGCTGTCTTTTTGGCGCTCATCGCCATCGTGCCTTCGATCATCTTCTCCTTCACGGGTAACCAGCTGATTCAGGCATTTGGCGGCACGTCCATCCTCATCATGGTCGGCGTCGTGCTCGACACGGTCGATAAGCTCGAAGGCCAGATCAAGATGTATGATTACGATGGATTCTTTAAATAGGCTAGAGGAGGATTGCTCATGAACCTCGTATTGCTCGGAGCTCCGGGTGCCGGTAAGGGCACCGTCGCACAGGAGCTCGTCGCCGAGTTTGGCGTCGCTCACATTTCCACGGGCGACCTGCTGCGTGCTGCCGTCAAGGGTGGCACCGAGCTTGGTATTCAGGCTAAGAAGTACATGGACGCTGGCGAGCTCGTTCCCGATCAGCTCGTGATCGACCTTGTCAAGGAGCGCCTTGCCGCCGATGACGCCCAGCAGGGCTTCATCCTCGACGGCTTCCCGCGCAACACCGCCCAGGCCGTGACGCTCGATTCCGAGCTCTCCGCCATGGGTCGCGAGATCGACTGCGCCCTTCTGGTCGATGTGGCCCCCGAGGTCATTATCGATCGTCTGTCTTCGCGTCGCACCTGCCGCGCCTGCGGTTACACCGGCACCGCTGCCGATGCTACCTGCCCCAAGTGCGGTGGCGAGATGTATCAGCGCGACGACGACAAGCCCGAGACCATCAAGAACCGTCTCGACGTCTACGAGAAGTCCACGAGTCCGCTCGTCGACTACTATCGTGGCCAGGGTCTGCTCAAGTCGGTCAACGGTGACCAGGCTCGCGAGACCGTGTACGGGGATGTCAAAGAGGCTCTCGGTCTATGATCAAGATTAAGTCTGCAACGCAAATCGAGCAGATGAAGAAGGCAGGAGCGCTATCTAAGATGGCGCTCCGCCACGTTGGAGCCATGGTGCGCCCCGGCGTTTCGACTTTTGAGCTCGATCAGCTCGCGGAGCAGATTATCCGCATGCATGGCGGCACCCCGGCCTTTAAGGGTTACGGCGGGTTCCCGGGGACCATTTGCGCATCGATCAACGATGCCGTGGTCCACGGTATTCCCAACCCCGACATGATCCTGCGCGATGGCGATATCATCTCCATCGATACGGGAGCCGTTGTCGACGGTTGGGTCGGCGATAACGCTTGGACGTTTTTCGTCGGCACCCCCACGCCCGAAGCCAAGGCTTTGTGCGAGGTCACGCGCGATTGCCTTAAGGCTGCCATCGAGCAGGCTGTTCCCGGTAACCATATCGGGGACGTCGGTTATGCCGTTCAGTCCCTCGCCGAGTCTCACGGTTACGGCGTGCTTCGTGATTATGTGGGCCATGGCATTGGCCGCGTGATGCACGAGGACCCCAATGTTCCTAACTATGGAAAGAAGGGGAGGGGCGTTCGTCTCCAGGCCGGCATGGTCATTGCCATCGAGCCGATGGTTACGATGGGTTCCAACCATGTGAGCACGGGCTCCGACGGTTGGATTGTTACGACCAACGACCACCTGCCCGCCGCGCACTACGAGAACACCGTCGCCATTACCAATGACGGTCCGGTGATTCTCACCACGGATGCCCAAGGTGCTTGGTGTTCCTTGCAAGGCGGTGAAATGTAAAAGTCGCCGCCCCCTGATGCCCAACCTCGCCTTTCAATTTCGAAGGCATGACCCCAAGGTCTATGCC
>CAVHBE010000167.1:0-7429 GCA_963634045.1 Methanobrevibacter smithii | reverse complement strand
GTCTATGCCTTCTTATTTCAAGGCGATCTTGGGCATCAGGGAACGGCTTTGTTTTACATTTCAAATGTAACAAGTTCCACTTAGTTGTGGAGCCATTACGAAGTTATTACGATGCGTGCATACGTGTTGTAGAATACTCAATCGCTGTCGTTTTCTAGAGAAAGATGATTGCTTGTGAAGAAGGAAGACGCAATTGAGCTCGAGGGTACGGTAAAGGAACCGTTGCCCAACGCCATGTTTAAGGTCGAGCTCGAGAACGGTCATTCGGTTCTGTGCAACATTTCTGGCAAGATCCGAATGAATTACATCCGCATTCTCCCCGGTGACAGGGTTGTCGTGGAGCTTTCCCCGTACGACCTGACCCGCGGTCGCATCACCTATCGCTATAAATAGCGACACGCATACACGCTCTTTTCCGACTGCAGGCTTAGCTCAACCTACGGTCGGTTTGCGTGTGAAGACCAGCCATAGTTTTAAACGCCTGCGGCTGGGCGAGTAGATAGTAGGGAAGTAGTTTGAGCGCTACCGAAAGGAAGAACGATGAAGGTACGTCCTTCGGTCAAGAAGATGTGCGATAAGTGCAAAATCATTAGGCGCCATGGCAAGGTCCTCGTCATTTGCGAGAACCCCCGTCATAAGCAGCGTCAGGGTTAAGAGAGGAGACTACGTTGGCCCGTATTAATGGTGTCGACCTCCCGCGTGAGAAGCGCGTTGAGATCGGTCTGACCTACATTTACGGCATCGGCCGCACCACTGCGACGAAGATTTGCGTCGAGTGCAACGTTAACGTGGATACGCGCGTTAAGGACCTCACCGAGGATGAGGTTAACGCCATCCGCGATTATATCGATAAGAACCAGATCATGGTTGAGGGCGACCTCCGCCGTGAGCGCAACCAGAACGTCAAGCGCCTTATGGACATTGGCTGCAACCGTGGCCTTCGTCACCGCAAGGGCCTCCCGGTCCGCGGCCAGCGCACCCACACTAACGCTCGTACCCGCAAGGGCCCGAAGCGTCAGATCGGTGCTAAGAAGAAGAAATAAGGAGCGCTAGATAGATGGCTACTGCTAAGAAGAACGTTCGCGCTGCCCGTCTGAAGCGCGCGGACCGTAAGAACATTTCCGTGGGCCAGGCTCACATTCGTTCTACGTTCAACAACACGATCGTTTCGATCACCGATCCCCAGGGCAACGTCATTTCCTGGAAGTCGGCTGGCCAGGTGGGCTTCAAGGGCTCCCGTAAGTCCACGCCGTTCGCTGCCCAGATGGCTGCCGAGGCTGCTGCCAAGCAGGCCATGGAGCACGGTATGAAGAAGGTTTCCGTCTTCGTCAAGGGCCCCGGCTCCGGTCGTGAGACCGCCATCCGCTCCCTCCAGGCTGCTGGCCTCGAGGTCTCGAGCATCCAGGACAAGACCCCCATTCCGCACAACGGCTGCCGCCCCAAGAAGCGTCGCCGCGTGTAACTGAAAGGATCGTATCAATATGGCAATCGACAGGACTCCTGTTCTTAAGCGCTGCCGTCAGCTCGGGATCGATCCCGCTGAGCTCGGTTACAGCAGCAAGAAGGAATCTATCCGTCAGCCCAAGCGCCGTCGCAAGGAATCTGAGTACGGCATGCAGCTGCGTGAGAAGCAGAAGGTCAAGTTCATCTACGGCGTTCTGGAGAAGCAGTTCCACGGCTACTTCAACAAGGCCCGTAAGATGAACGGCGTCACCGGTGAGAACCTCATGATCATCCTTGAGTCTCGCCTCGACAACGTCGTCTTCCGTCTTGGCTTCGCCCGCACCCGCAAGGAGGCTCGTCAGTCCGTCCGTCACGGTCACTTCACCGTGAACGGCAAGCGCGTGGACATCCCGTCCTACCGCGTCAAGGCCGGCGACGTCGTCGCTGTCGGCGAGAAGTTCCGTGACCTCCTCCCCATCAAGGAGGCCCTGATTTCCTCCGAGCGCTTTGAGGTCCCTGGCTGGCTCGAGGTCGATATCGAGAAGCTGTCTGGTAACGTGCTCGCTCTGCCGACGCGTGAGCAGATCAGCGGTGATATCAACGAGCAGCTCATCGTCGAGCTCTACTCTAAGTAGTCCATCCGGGCTGCTGAGGCTGGAGGTAATACATGTCAGAATTCATTAGGCCTCAGGTTCAGGTCGAAGAGATCAACGAGACCTCTGCTCGTGTCTCCGTCGAGCCGCTCGAGCGTGGCTACGGCGATACGCTGGGTAACTCGCTTCGTCGTGTTCTTCTGTCCTCGCTCGAGGGTGCCGCCGTTGAGGCCATTCAGATCGATGGTGCGCAGCACGAGTTCATGACCATCCCTAACATGGTCGAGGATGTCACCGACATCGTCCTGAATGTCAAGGGTCTTGTCTTCAGGGCTCTCGGCACGACCGACGAGGCGACCGCCACCATCTCGGTTGACGGCCCCTGTGAGGTCACCGGTGCGGACTTCTTTATTCCGTCCGAGTTTGAGCTGGTCAACCCCGAGCAGCACATTGCTACGCTCACCGAGGGTGGCCATCTCACCATGAGCATGCGCATCGGCTATGGCCGCGGCTATGTCTCTGGCGAGGCTAACAAGCGTGACAACGATCCCATCGGTGTGATCCACGTCGACTCGCTGTACTCGCCGGTGTCCCGTTGCGCCAAGCTCGTTGAGGCTTGCCGTGTCGGCCAGCATACCGACTACGACCGCCTTGTCCTCGAGATCGAGACCAACGGTTCCATCGCCCCGCGCGACGCCGTGGTCCAGGCTGCCAATATCATCAACCAGCATATGGCCGCCTTTATGAACCTTGCCGAGACCCCTGAGGTCGAGGAGGAGGCTTCGATCTTCGCTCCCGAGGTCACCAACGACAACGCCGAGCTGGACAAGCAGATCGAGGATCTGGACCTTTCCGTCCGTTCCTACAACTGCCTTAAGCGCGCCAGCATTCACTCGGTCCGTCAGCTCGTTGAGTTCTCGGAGAACGATCTGCTCAACATCCGTAACTTCGGTGTTAAGTCGATCGAGGAAGTGAAGGACAAGCTTGAGTCCATGGGCCTGAGCCTGAAGGCTTAATGCTTCGCATATTTGAGGAGAAACTAGACCATGCGTCACAACGTTAAGAAGGGCCTGAAGCTCGGCACCGATGCGAGCCACACCAAGGCCATGAAGAAGAGCCTTGCTAAGGCCCTCTTCGAGAACGACCGCATCAAGACCACCGAGACCCGCGCTAAGGCGCTGCGTTCGGTCGTCGATCCGATCATCACTTGGGCCAAGAAGGGCGACCTGCACTCTCGTCGTCTGGCTATCGCCAAGCTCGGCGATAAGCAGCTCGTTGCCGAGATCTTCGACAAGGCTGCCCAGGGTATGTGGCAGGACCGCAACGGCGGTTACACCCGCATCATGAAGCTCGGTAACCGTAAGGGCGACAATGCTCCCATCGTTATCATGGAGCTCGTCACCGAGCCTTGCACGCCTAAGGCCAAGAAGGCTGCTCCGGCCCCCAAGAAGGCCGCTGCTCCCAAGAAGGTCGAGGCTGCCGAGGAGGCTCCTGCTGAGGAGACCGCTGAGTAGACAATCCGTCTGCATAGGCTATATTCGAGGGGTACGTTCGCGTACCCCTCTTTTTTTGTCGAAATGCCATTGCCTGTTTGTTGGGAGCGCCCATGACCGCGCCGTCTGATTTCAATTCGATCCCCGAGCTCGACGCCACGCTCGTTTTCCGCGTTGCCTACGATGGCTCGTCCTATAGCGGCTTTGCCGAGCAGCCCGGTCAGACGACGGTTGCGGGCGAGTTGCGCCGCGCTATCGAGACGCTCCTGCGCCGCCCGATCGACCTGACGTGTGCGGGGCGTACCGATGCCGGCGTGCATGCGGTGGCACAGTTCATCAGCGTGCCCGTAACGGACGCTGAGTTGGCTTTGACGCGCCGTAGGTGGCTGAGGGCTATGGATGCCCTCCTGCCCAAAGATATCGCCATAAATGAGGTCTACAAGGCCCGTAAAGGCTTTTCTGCACGCTTTGATGCGCGTTCCCGTACGTATACGTACCGTATTGCCGATCGCGACGCGCGCCCTGTGCTTTCGCGCGGTGCGGTGTGGTGGCACCGCTACCCATTGGATGTTGAGGCTATGTCTGCTGCCTGTCCCGCGCTGCTGGGCGAGCAGGACTTCAAGAGCTTTTGCAAGGTGGCGTCTGCCGTTGGCAAGCCCACGCATCGCTGCGTGATGCGTGCCGAGTTTGGCCATGAGGTTGCGTTTGGCGAGGACATCCTGACGTTTACCATCGAGGGCAATGCGTTTCTGCATTCGATGGTCCGTACGATCGTGGGCACGCTTGTCGAGATTGGCATGCATCGCCGTGAACCCGAGTGGATGCGCGAGGTCATCGATGCTTGCGACCGTACCGCTGCGGGCCCCACGGCTCCTGCCTGCGGCCTTACGTTTATGGGCGTGGATTACGATCCCGCCGAGCTCGTCGTGCTCGACTAGGGGAGGGCTCGACGCGTCGTGCGTCGACGCCCGTCATCTGTGGGCTGCGCGTGTTCAACATCTGTTCTTGGCGTGCAATACAACCGGTGTCTCATTGCTTTTATTGCCGGGGTGTACCATGAACCACGGTTTGATTCATTGCTGTCGAGAGGACGGATAACTTGGTTCGACGTGGCTCGCATCCGCGACTTTCGGTGATCCTTGTGGTAGAAGGTTCGCCCAGCTATGCGATGCGTGCGCTCGAGAGTATCCAGAACCAAGACCTCTACGATTTGCAGATTGTCGTTGTCTGCCGCGATGCTGCGCCCGGTGTGCGCCATTCGCTTCAAGTTGCTGCCGACAGGGACATCCATATTGATTTGATTGACGTCGAGGACTCGAAGCGCGGTGCTTGTCTTCGTGCCGGTTTTGCTGCCTCGCGTGGCTCTCAAATCATCGCCATGAACGCCGATGAGTGGTTTGCTCCGCAGTCCCTTTCCAAGATGGTCGATATCGCGTGCGATACTGCGGCAGACATAGTGTTCCCCACGGTGTCGCTCGACCGCTATGATGCACATCGAGAGCGCCATTCGCGCGTCTTGGATGTTGCCCCTATTGTCATTGGAGACAAGTCTTCGATGGTGAGCGGGCTGTCCCAGTTGATTTTAGGCGGCCTAGTCGTTCAGACCTCTGGCGTGATGTATAGCCGTCCGCTGTTTGAGGCATGCCTTTTGTACGACAAGGCGTTTCGCACAGTTGGGTTTATGGCGTGCTCGCTCTCGCGGGCGCAGCGCGTCTCCGGATGCGGCGACGCTTGTTTCCACGCGGCGGCACCTAAGCTTACAGATGCCTTTGATCCCACCATGTATGCCAAGGTATCCGATGACACCCGAGCGCTCGACGAGCTTGCGGACTCACTCTCGGAAGCAGATAGCGGTGGTCGGCTCAAGCTGGCAAGCCAAAAGTTCTACTTTGCCGGACTGGTCGCCTGCATCGAGAATTTGTGTCTGAGCCCGCATGGGGTGTCGTCAATCGAGCGTTCCGCCCGCATGCGTGATATGCTCGAGGCGCCTCGAACCCGTCAGATGGTCGCCGCGCTCAAGGATAACCATCGGGGGCTCGGTCTGTTGTTTGGGCCGATTGCCAGCGCCAAGCCCGCGCGCTGCGTGATGTGTACGCATCTGGCAGCTTTTCTAAATCGGACGGGCGCAAAAACCGCCTAAACGGCTCATTTCGAAACAAACTTGCATAGAATTGTTTCGAAATGCGTTCTTATACACAAAAGCCTTCAAATAGCGTTAAACTATTCAATCACTGATTGATTGTCTCCGCCATCTTTTGGAGAGAGGGTTTGTATGGCTAAAAAACGCAATGGGCGCCAGGATGCCATTAGAGATATTGTGCGCAATAAGGACGTCCGCACACAGCGCGTGCTGGTCGATGAGCTCCGTGCTATGGGCTTTGATTGCACGCAGGCGACTGTCTCTCGCGATATTGCCGACATGGGGCTGCGTAAGCTCCCTGAGGGCATCTATGTTCTGGCAGAGGACCTGCACCTGCAGCGTATGGTTTCCGAGCTCGTAACGGGCGTTCTACGTACCGATAATCTGGTCATGATCAAGGCTCAGCCTGGTACGGCTTCCGGCATCGCCGCCGCCGTTGATGCGGCAGAGTTGCCCGATGTGCTTGGCTCGCTTGCCGGCAACGATACGATTTTGGTTATTGCCCAGACGGCCGAGGACGGCGAGCGTCTTGAGGCGCTGATCAATAAGCTGAGCAATTCTCGCAAGTAGGCGTGCAGGTCGTGCGCTCGTCACTGCGTGCGTGACATAGTGGCTTGTAAGGGGGTATCGACGTTGGTCGGTACCCCCTTTTTTTGTCTGCCGGTATAAAGACCGCCCATCAGGTCGCTTTAAACTAAAAAGGCCCCCGAGCAGTTTAATAATGAACCGCGCCCCAAATCTTGGACGCCCTAAATAGCGACTAGGCCGCGAGGGCCTGATTCCGGTACTCCTCCGGGGTCAGGCCCTTCAATCTCACCTGCCTCCGGCTCGTGTTCCAGTGGACTATGTATTCCTCCAGGTCGCGTTTGAAATCCTCGAACGTCTTCCACTCGCGGCCCCTGTAGAACTCGTCCTTGACGTGGCCGAAGAGCTGCTCGGTGGCGGCATTGTCGATGCAGTTCGCCTTCCTGGACATGCTCTGGACGATACCGGCGGCCTCGAGCCTGGATGTGTATGAGGCGTGCTGGTACTGCCAGCCCCGGTCCGAGTGCATGGTCGGGGCGGCGCCCTCGGGGATCTTGGACAGCAGCTCGTCGAGCATCCTCGCCTGCTGGGCCATGTCGGGCGTGGTCGATATGTCGCTCGCCACGATCTCCTTGGTGCAGAAGTCCAGCGTCGGGGCCCAGTAGGCCTTGCCGCCAGCCACCTTGAACTCGGTGACGTCCGTCCCCAGCTTCTGCCACGGGGCCCCGGCGTCGAAATCCCTCGCGATCACGTTCTCGAACGTCCTGCCGACGACGCCCTTGTACGAGTTGTACCTGTGGTAGGCCGTCTCGCGTCTGATGCCGCAGCGAATCCCCATCTCGCGCATCATCTTGAGCACGGTCTTGTCGGCTATCACGGCCCCCTCTTCCGCCCTGAGGCACATCGCTATCTGCCGGTGCCCGCAGCCGTTGGCGGTGCGCGAGAAGATCTCGGCGGCCGCCTCCCGGAGCTCGGGGCGCGTGGGCCTCGGCGGGTGCGCGAGGGCGTAGTAGTAGGTCGACCTCTTGAGCTCGGCGCATGCGAGCAGGTGCCCGAGCGCGTGCCCCTCGGCGCGCAGGGCCGCGACCGCTTCGGCCTTCGCCCTGGTCAGAGACCGTCCCTCTCGACCAGGGCGCGTAATTTTTTTAGGTAGGCCACCTCGGCCTCGAGCCTACGGCACCGCTCCTCGAGCTCCTCCTCGCGGGTCCGCGGCCTCGCCCTGGAACCGCTCGGCC
>CAVHBE010000166.1:12106-13122 GCA_963634045.1 Methanobrevibacter smithii | reverse complement strand
CCGCCATGGGGATCACCGCCACGCCGTCGTCACGTGTGTAGGCAATGCTCCCCTTTCCAACCACGACCGCCAAAAACGCCGGCGCGGCATTCTGGGCGGCAGGATTGGAGAGCACTTTCCTCTCCAGCGCCTTGAGATTTCTCGCTCCATCGTCTGCTTTCGCATCACTCAGCTTGACCTCGATGGCTCCCCAGCGCCCGTCGTGCTCAACGATCAGATCGACCTCAAGGCCCTTCTCATCTCGGAAATAATGGACACTGTTGTCGACACCGCCGTAGGTGGAAAGGAACACGCGCACGTCGCGCAGAACGAGGTTCTCAAAGAGCATCCCCAGCGTTTGCATATCGCCAAGCAGCCGCTCAGGGGTAGCCCCCAGCAACGCCGCCGCAAGTGACGGGTCGCAGAAGTAGCGCTTGGGGCGCACGCGAACGCGGGCCTTCGAGCGCATGGGCGGCTCCCATCCGCACAGGTCCTCGGTCAGCTTGAGCCTGTTGAAGAGATCCAGGTGTGCAGCGATGGTCCTCTCGTCGGGGCCCGTCTCACCGTACGAGGCGTCCTTTATGAGCGTCTTGTACGTGACAGCCTGGCTCTCGTTCATGGCAAGAGCTCGCAAAAGGCCGTGTGCAAGCTCGGGCGACATGCCCTCATCCAGCACGTTGACGTCGAGCACCGAGTGCACGTACTGGCTTGCTGTCTCTCGCGCAAGCTCTTCCGAAAGCCCAAGGTTTGCAGGCCAACCGCCCCTGCAGCACCAGCGGGCGACGTCATCCACCGTGCTCTCGCGACGCTGAGGGGCAAAACCCTCGCCCTTAAAGAGGCTTGCCAGTGACACGAGCGGCTCGCCGTCGCCCGACTCGCACAGGGTCATGGGGCGCATTGACAGACGGGCGATCCTACCCGTGCCGGAATGACGAACATGGCTGCGCCCCTCGCTTTTGAGCGCGGTCGAGCCCGTGAGCAAAAGTGTCCCGCGTTCGTTGCCGCTCGCGTCCACGAAGCGCCGGGCGGCATCCCAA
>CAVHBE010000166.1:4534-12096 GCA_963634045.1 Methanobrevibacter smithii | reverse complement strand
GGCACCTCCTGCCATTCATCGACCAGGTGTGGCGCATCGCCGATGAGCGCCAGGCTTGGGTCGACCTCTGCCGCCGCGCGCTGCGCAGGCTCATCGAGCCTGGAGACGCTCGCCGAGCGAGAGAGCGCCGTCCAGGTCTTGCCGCACCATTTGGGGCCGTTGATCTCCACACAGCCAAACGCCCGCATAAGGGTGTCGAGGCGCTCCTCTATGAGCCGGGGCCTATATCCCTTTTGGGTCAATCTCTTTGGTGCATCCATAGACGGCCGTCCCTCCCTATCACGCGATATGCGAAATTACGCCATTCTCAATGCTGATTTTACGCTACTTTCAATGTAGTTTTTACGCCATGACAGATGCAGTTTTTACGCTATTTTCATTGAAGGTTTTACGCTTGGCATCCTTAGCGCGACGCTCGCTCAATCCCTGACCGCCGGATTGCCCGAATTCCGGGACGCTGCCTCCGCTCCAAACAAAAGGCCCCGGCTCGCGATGGAGCTGGGGCCAAAGGCGCAGCGTATGCAGTTGGTGTTGAACGCGGACAGCCCATCAACAATGGCTGTCCGCACCCTACCCTACCCGCGGTGACGGGCGCGGCTGTACGGCGTATCCACCATGGGCAGATCCGGACGCAGCTTGCCGTCAAACGCGCGATAGGCGTTCTGCACGGCGGGCGCCGTGGGAATCGTTGCGATCTCGCCGATGCCCTTGCCGCCGTATGCCACGGGCAACAGCTCGTCCTTCTCCACGTAGATGGCGTGGATATTCGGAATCTCGGGCGCACGGAACAGCCCGAGCGTACCGTACCTTGCCTGGGGTACGCAGTCCTTGAGCGGCCAGTCCTCGGTAAGCGCATAGCCCATACCCATGAGCACGCCGCCTTCGATCTGACCCTGGATGGAGATGGGGTTGACTACCTTGCCGGAATCGTGCGCGGCATAGACCTCGCTCACGCGGCCGTCATCATCCAAAATGACCACATGCGTGGCAAAGCCGTAGCAGATGTGGCTCTTGGGGTTGGGAACGTCGGCGCCCAGCTTGTCGGTCGGCTCCAGATACACGTAGCCAAACTCGCATCCCTCGAGCGCCTTGATGGCGGTCGCGGGATCCTGGGGATGCATGCCCTGGCCGGCGACGAGTTCCTGTGCGCGCAGCTGATAGGCGCGACCGTCGTCGTACTCGATCTTGACGCCGTCGCCGTGGGCGCTCACCGGGGCGGCAGGTGCGGGCTTGTCGGCCTCGACGTCAAGCATGGCATCGCGCAGCAAGAAGGCGGCACCGCGCACAGCCTCGCCGGTCACGACCGTCTGACGCGAGCCAGACGTGGTGCCGGAGTCGGGAGCGTTTTCGGTGGAGCACTCGCCATTGGCAATGCAGCGAAGCGGCAGGCCGCATGCCTCGGCAACGTCTTGCAAAAAGACGGTGTTGCAGCCCTGGCCGATGTCGGACGTGGCGGCATAGACCACGGCCACGCCGTTCTCGATGCGGATCTTGCAGCGGCCGGCATCGGGCAGGCCCACGCCCACGCCGGCGTTCTTCATGGCGCAGGCGATACCGGCGTGTCCGGGATGCGCGTAGTAGGCATCCTTGACTTCGAGCAGCGTCTCTTTAAGCGCCGTGGAGCAATCGGCAATCTGGCCGTTGGGCAGAACCTCGCCCGGCTCGATGGCGTTGCGGTAGCGAATCTCCCACGGATCCAGGCCGACCTTCTCTGCCAGCAGGTCGATCAGGCTCTCGAGCGCAAACTCGGACTGGCAAACGCCAAAGCCGCGGTACGCACCGGCGGGCGGGTTGTTGGTGTAGTAGCCAAAGCCGCGAATGTCGGTATTCTGGTACTTGTAGGGGCCGACGGCATGCGTGCAGGCGCGCTCGAGCACCGGGCCGCACAGCGACGCATAGGCGCCGGTGTCAAAATTGATCTCGCAATCCAGGCCGGTAAAGTTGCCCTCGGCGTCGCAGCCCAGCGTAAAGGTGCCGTCCATGGCGTGGCGCTTGGGATGGAACGCGAGCGACTCGGCGCGCGTGAGCTTGCACTTCACAGGACGCTGGAACTTATAGGCAGCGAGCGCGGCCAGGTGCTGGATGGACACGTCCTCCTTGCCGCCAAAGCCGCCGCCCACGAGCATGGTCTCGACGACCACGCGCTCGGGCTCGCTATCCCAGCCAAACATGTGAGCACACTCTTTGCGCGTGTCGTAGGCGCCCTGGTCGGTCGACTGCACCTTGACGCCATTCTTGTACGGGAAGGCAACGGCGCACTCGGGCTCCAAAAAGGCGTGCTCGGTAAAGGGCGTGGTAAAGCGCTGCGTCACGGTGAATGCGCTCTCCGCCAGCGCCTTGGCGGCGTCGCCACGCGTCACGTGACGGCTCTGGCATACGTTGTCCTTGAGCTCCACCGTGTTGCCAAAGGCAAAGAAGCTGTCGTGCAGGCGCGGGGCGTCGGCAGCCCTGGCCTCGGCGATGTTGCGCACGGGCTCCAGAGGCTCGTAATCGATCTTTACGAGCTTCTTGGCCTTCTCGAGCGTCGCCTCGTCCTCGGCAACCACCAGCACGATGGCATCGCCCACGCAGCGGGTGATATCGCCCTGAGCAATCATGACGTCCCAGTCCTGGATAAGGTGGCCGACCTGGTTGACCGGCACGTCCTCGGCGCGCAGGATGCCCACCACACCGGGTAGGGCCTCGGCCTTGGAGGTATCGATGGAGAGCACGCGGGCACGCGGATACTTGGAGCGCACGGCGCTGGCGTAGGTCAGGCCCGGCTGGTCGATCTCGTCGATGTCGTCGGGGTACTTGCCCTCGCCGAGCACCTTCTTGCGCACGTCAATACGGAAGGCGCGCTTGCCCACGCCGTAGTCGTCGCCGCGCTCCAGATCCTCGTCGATCTGCTTTTCGCCGCGGAGCACCGCAGCGGCCAGCGCAATGCCCTCGATAATCTTTTTGTAGCCGGTGCAGCGGCAAACATTGCCGCGGATGGCGTACTTGATCTGCTCCTCGGTAGGCTCGGGATCCTCGGCGATGAGCGCTGCACCCGCCATGACCATACCGGGGATACAAAAGCCGCACTGCACGGCGCCCACGGCGCCAAAGGCGTACACAAACGCCTCGCGCACGTTCTCGGGCAGGCCCTCGACAGTCACGATGTCGCGGCCGGCGGCAAGGGCGGTGGTCAGCACGCACGCCTTGACGGCCGCACCGTCCACATGGATGGTGCAGGTGCCGCAGGCGCCCTCGGAGCAGCCGTCCTTGGCGGAGTGAATGTGCAGGTCGTCGCGCAGATAGCGCAGTAGCGGTTTGTTTTGGGTCGTCGTGTGCTCGACGTCGTTAACGGTAAAAGTGAATTCCTGTGCCATGGTGATTCCCCTCTACACGCCGGCGGCGATGCCGGTGCGGTCGTGGATGGCGCCATGCGGGCAGACGACGGCGCACATGCCACACGACAGGCAATCCGCGCCGTCGATATGGGCGCAGTTGTCCTCGATGCGGATAGCGCCGGCGGGGCACTTTTTGGCGCACATGCCGCAACCGATGCAGCTCGTGTCGCAGATCTTGCGCGCAATGGCGCCCTTATCGGTGTTGTTGCAGCGCACCAGTATGTTCTGGTAGCCGGGAACAAAGGCAATCACGCGCTGCGGGCACGCCATGCCGCACAGGCCACAGCCCGTGCACTTGGAGCGGTCCACGCGGGCGACGCCGTCGACCAGTGCGATGGCACCGTGGGGGCAGGCCGTAACGCAGGCACCGCAGCCAATGCAGCCTTCGCTGCAGCGGGCGTCGCCGCCTGCGGAGGCGCAACCGCTTCCGCAGGCAACGTAGGCCACGTTATGTTGAATAGATTTGGCCATAAGAGACTCGCCTATTTCTTAAGAAGGTACGAATAGTTGTCGCGCACAGCCCTGATGGTCAGGCGGACGGCCTCGGGAAGGCCGGTGTTGACGGCATCGACCGAGACGGTGCGGACCGTGCCGGCGACGCGGACCTTAAAGTGATCCTCGTCCACGGCCAGGAAGCCCTCGTTCTCGGAGTTCTCCATGTCCTGCTCGCTCCAGAACAGGGTGAGCTTGTCCTTGTAGGGACGACCCTCCTGGTAGGGGCAGAACACGGCGCAGTTGCCGCACTCGTTGCACATGCCGTCGACGTGGACGACCTGATGCTTGGCCAGGCCCGGCACCTTAATGGCAACGTTGGCGCGGTTGGGGCACACGTCGCAGCAGACCTCGCACACCGAGCCGCAGCCCAGGCAGCGAGTCTTGGTGCAGTTGCGCTTGTCGCGGCACAGCGACCCCTTGCGCTCGTAGCAGGCGTCCTCGCGACCGGCCTGAGCATTCCGGTCGGCGTACTTGTTAAAGTCCACGCCAGCAATGGCACGGGCGACCTCGGCGGCGTCGGCAATAGCCTCAACCACGGTGGCAGGACCGCGACGGCAGTCGCCCGCAGCCCAGACGCCCTCGACGCCGGTGGAGGTGGCGGCAAGACGGCCGCGACGGTCGTGCTCGACGCCCGCGGCGTCGTACAGGCTGGCATCGATGCCCTCGCCCACGGCGCAGATCACCGTGGTGGCGGGAAGCTCGACGGTCTCGCCCGTGGCGACGGGGCTGCGACGGCCGCTTGCATCCGGCTCGCCAAGCTCCATAACGTCGCAGGTCAGCACGGCGCCATTGAGCGCCTTGGGCGCCAGCAGCTCGCAGAACTCAACGCCGTCCGCAAGAGCAAGATCGAGCTCTTCCTCGTCGGCGGGCATCTGCTTCTTGGTGCGGCGATACACCAGGCGCACGTTCTTCACACCAGCCAGGCGCTTGGCCACGCGGGCAGCATCCATGGCGGTGTTGCCGGCGCCAATGACCACGACGTCCTCGCCCAGCTCGAGCTTCTCGCCCTTCTTAGCGGCCTCGAGGAACTCCAGCACGTCGAGCTCGGCACCCTCGCCCAAACCCGCAGAGCCGGGCATCCAGGCACCGGTGGCCACGACCACGTCGGTGAAGCCCTGGGCCTTGAGCTCTTCGATGGACTCCACGCGGGCATTGAGCTGCACCTTGGCACCAAAGGCCAGGCAGAGCTCGGCATCGTGGGAGATATCGTCGCTCGCAATGCGGAACTCAGGAATCACGTGACGGACCACGCCGCCGAGCGAATCGCGAGCCTCAAAGATGGTAACGGGCACGCCGGCGCGCGTCAGGAAGAACGCCGTCGCCAGGCCGGCCGGGCCGCCGCCGATAACGGCAACGTTGCGCTCGCCGTCGTTTGCGATGGCCTGGGCGCGTAGCTTGGGCAGCACGGCGGTCATGGCCTCGCGGGCGGCCTTGAGCTTGCTGGCGCGGATCTGGGCGCCCTCGGGCTCGTAGAACGCACGCTCGCAGGTACGGCCGCAGGGATGCGGGCAGATGGTGCCGGTAATGAACGGCAGGGCGTTGCGCTCGATGATGATGTTGAGCGCGTCCTCGTAGCGGCCCTCGTCAACAGCCGCCAGATAGGCGGGAATATCCTGCTGGATGGGGCAGCTCGTGCGGCACGGCGTGGTAAAGCAGTCGGAAAGCGGGCTCTTGCCGGCGACCTTGCGATCGGGCAGCGGGCGCAGCGGCTTCTTGTAGAGCGGGTTGGTGAGCGAGTCGGTCTGGATTGCGGTCACGGCCTCGAGCGAGACGCCCGCGAACGGCTTGCCATCCAGGTCGGTAAACTCGCCGGCCATCTGGCTAAAGCGCTCGTAGCCACCGGGCTTGAGCACGTCGGTCGCCAGGGTAACGGGCCAAATGCCGGCATCGTACAGGGCGCGGATGTTGTAGACCGTGGCGCCGCCGGAGTAGCTGATGCGCAGTTTGCCATCGAACTGCTCGGTAATGCGGCGGGCAGCCTCGATAGTCAGCGAAAACAGCGAACGGCCGGACATGTACATTTCGGTGGAGGGCAGCTCGTTTCTCGTCACGTCGACGGGGAACGTGTTGGTCAGCTTGACGCCAAACTCCAGGCCGCGCTCGGCGCACAGGGCAATCAGGCGCTCGAACATGGGCACGGCGTCGGCCCACTGCAGGTCCTCGCGGAAGTGCGTGTCATCGAAGACGATGTAGTCAAAGCCCAGCTCGTTCAGGCGCTGGCGGGCAAACTCATAGCCCAGCAGCGTGGGGTTGCACTTGATGTAGGTGTTGAGGCCCTTCTCGGTGATCAGATAGGTCGCGATGCGCTCGATCTCGGCCGGCGGGCAGCCGTGCAGGGTGGACTCAGTGATGGAGTTGGAGACGCGTGCCGGGATGGACTCGACAAACGCGGCGTCGACATGCTCAAACTTGTCCAGGTTGGCAAGCGCCCATGCGCGGCACTCGTTCCAGACGTCGGAGCCGCTGGCATCCTTCATGCCCTCGATGTAGGCGTCGACCTTGGGGCTCTTGATGCCCTCGAGGTCATAGCCCACGGACATGTTGAAGACAAAGCCGTCCGGGCTTCCCAGGCCGTACTCGCGAGCGATGAGGTGGCAGGCGAACCATGCCTTCACGTACTCGGCAAAGGCCTGCGGAACCTCGAGCTCGGTCGACCACTCGCAGTTGTAGCACTCGTCCTGCGCCACGATGCAGGGCTTGTTCACACACTTGGAGAGCTCCTCGCCGTCCATAACCTGGACGGTCTTGAGCTCAAAGAAGCGGGAACCGGCCACATAAGAGGCCACGATGTTCTGGGCAAGCTGCGTGTTGGGGCCAGCGGCCGGGCCAAACGGGGTCTCGATGCGCTCGTCAAAAATGGGAAGCGCGCCCTCCTGGTTGGTCGTGACCATCTTGCGCACGCCAAAGATGGCGCCCTGAGTCTTGTGCTCCTCGATGATCCAGTTCATCAGCTGCGAAAACGGGATCGGCCTCATGATGTCGCTCATAATGAGCTCCTCTCTGTAACGCCCGGCGAGACCGCGCGGCGGGCGCAAATACGGTGTAGCGCTAGCACAGCGCCGGCGACCCCGCGGAGGTCACCTATACGCGCGTCGGATGCGGCGAAACATCCGACGCGCGCGAATCTACTTGTGAATTAGTAGGTGCGATCGTTGAGCGTGCTCCAGAGCTTCTTGGACTCAGCCATGGTCCACGCGTTGATCTTGTCCTCATCAATCCCAACGAACTCGCGATCCTTGTACAGGACGCGGCCGTTGATGATGGTGGTGCGGCAGTTTTTGCCCATCATGCCAAAGAGCATGTGGCCGTCGATGTTCTCCTCGCTCAGCGGCGTAAAGGGCTTGTAGTCCATTACGATGACGTCGGCGGCAGCGCCGGCCTTGAGCACACCGAGCTTGCGATCGAAGTACTTGCTCGCCATCTTGGCGTTGTTCTCGAACAGCATCGTCATGGCCTCGCACCAGCCCACGTTGGGCATAGCGGCGTTGTGGCGCTGAATGATCAGGAAAACCTTGAGGCTCTCGAGCATATCGTGGGTGTAGGCGTCGGTGCCCATGCACACGGGGATGCCGCGGCGGAAGAACTCGAGCACGGGGGCGCAGCCCACGGCGTTTCCCATATTGGATTCGGGGTTGTTGACCAGCCAGGTGCCGGACTCCTTGACGATATCCATCTCGGCGGGCGTCACATGGA
>CAVHBE010000166.1:0-4524 GCA_963634045.1 Methanobrevibacter smithii | reverse complement strand
GCGGGAGTCCCACACATCGTTCATGCCCTCGCACACGTGGATGTGGAAGCCGGTCAGGCCGTTGTTGGCCTCGGCCATCTTGTCCATGGTCTCGTCCGAAAGCGTAAAGGTGGCGTGACCACCAAACATGGCGGCGATCATGTGGTTATCGTTATCGCGACGCTCCTTGGCGGCCCACTGGGCAAACTCGGCGTTCTCGGCAATAGCCTGGTCGCACTTTTCCTGACCACGGCGGTCGGAAACCTCGTAGCACAGGCACGAACGCATGCCCAGCTCCTGAGCGGCGTCCTTAATGGTAAAGAGGCTGCCCGGAATCTCGCAGAAGCTCGCATGGTGATCGAAGATCGTGGTGACGCCGTCGCGGATGGAATCCAGAATCGTGGCATAGGCGCTGGCCTTGGTGCCGTCGAGCGTCAGGTTGTCGTCGATCTTCCACCACTGCTGCTCAAGATTCTCCAGGAAGTTGGTGGGGTTGCAGCCCTTAATGGCAAGGCCGCGGGCCAGACCCGAGTAGATGTGGGTGTGGCAGTTGATAAGTCCGGGCATGATGAGGTTGCCCTGGGCGTCGACGTACTCGGCATCCGGGTACTTGGCCTTGAGCTCGCGCTCGGGGCCCACTTCGACGATCGTATCTCCGTCAATGGCGACCGCACCGTTGGGAATGAACGGAGTCTGAGCGTTGCGGGTAAAGACGGAACCGTTAGCGACCAGAAGCATAAATGCTCCCTTCAACATCAGAGGCGGGGTTTGACACCTCTGACATGGCGGAAGTGCGAAGCGCCGGCCTACACCGGAAACGGGCCCTCTCCCGTCAACGCTTCACCAAAGGGACAAACCCTTTGAAGTGCGGCTTGGCGCCGCATGACGTCGGCGGACGAGGCGATGCGTCCGCCGACGAATAGCACCGAATTGGTTACTTCTTGCTCTCGGGCAAGACCAGATCCACGGCAGCGTCCTTGGCAGCATCGATGTGCTGGGCCACGACCGGCGTCTGCGGAAGGATCAGGTTAAGGACAATGGCCATGATGGCGGTGGGGGTTACGGCATTGGAGCCGATGACGGTGGAAACCCAGGTGGGCATACCCTCGCCGGCAAGGCAACCGCTGGCCATCCAGATACCCAGGCCAAAGACGACAGAGGTACCGACGATGGTGGTAGTGCGCTGCGTGAGGCCCTCGCGGGTGAACATGCGCACGCCGTTCATAGTGATGGTGCCAAAGACGCCGACGGTCGCGCCGCCGATGACGGGCTGCGGGATAGCGGAAAGGACGGCAGAGAGCTGCGGGAACAGACCGGCGATGGCAAAGACGGCCGCGATGATCACAAAGACCCATTTGTTGACGACCTTGTTGGAGCAGATGATGCCCACGTTCTGGCCAAGGGCGCTGGTGGGAAGACCGCCCAGCAGGCCGCCGACCATAGAGGTGAGGCCCTGGGACACGATAGCGCCGGAAAGCTCGCGCTCGGTGGGCATACGGTCGATGGAGCCCAGGCAGGCAGCGGAGACGTCGCCGATAACCTGGATGGCGACCATGGGGAACACGACGGCGAGGGTAATGCAGACCTCGGGATCAAACTCGAGTGCGTAGGGCATGAGCTTGGGAAGGGCGAAGACCTGAGCGGTGGCGACGCTGGAGAAGTCGATCATGCCAAAGGGGATGGAGACGATCATGCCAACGATCATGCCAAAGAACACAGATCCCAGCTTGAGCGTGCCCTTGCCAAAGTTGGCGAGCGCAAAGACCACGGCGAAGGTGATAAGAGCGACGCACCAGGCCTGCGGGGTGCCCCACAGCGGCGTACCCATACCGCCGGCCATATACTTGACGGCCGTGGGATACAGCGAAACGCCGATGGAGAAGATGACCGTACCGGTCACGACGGGCGGGAACAGCCACTTAATCTTGCTGTAGGCCAGACCAAAGAGGACCGCGACGGCACCGCCGACAATCTCGCCGCCCAGCAGCGCACCAAAGCTAAAGCCCGAGGCACCCATGGCCTGCAGGGCCGGCAGGAACGCGAACGAAACGCCCATGACGATGGGCAGGCCGCCGCCGATGCGACGGAAGGGAGCGAAGGCCTGAAGGGCCGTGTCGATTGCCGAAAGAATGAGCGCAACCTGAATGATGTCGGTGCTCTGCTGGCTATTAAAGCCGTAGACGCCGGCCATGATGACCGCCGGGGTAATGATGCCGGCAAACGATGCCAGCACATGCTGAAGGGCACACGGAATCATTTCCGTAACGGGCGGCATGCCTTCGCGAGTGAACAGGGCTTCAGTGCCGTTCGTAACCGTCTCCTGGGCCATTTGACCACCAATCCTCGAAGTAGTTGTTTTCGCATCTAACGCTCTATTGTGACGCAGTGCGGGGGTGAGGTTGTGCCTTCGTTGCATATCGTATTAAAGATGATTCTCATTCTCAATAATAATTTTTTGTTATCAGACTATTCTTGAGCTGAGATGATGCATTTCCGCAGGTCAAGAAAGTGTCTGGTCAAAATAACATCTAACTTTTCTTTTGGTCGACCGTTTACCGCCAAATATCTACCGCTCGTCCGTATTACGCAATGTACCTGCGAATATGTAAATCAATAGACACCGTGTTACCATGAGAAAAAATTGTTATGAACATTTCCGATTTCACCCCAAGGAGTTGCCCGTGAACGAGACCGTACGTCGCTTTTTGCCAATGGTCGATTTCCTGGAGCAGATACTCGGCAAAAACAGCGAAATCGTGCTGCATGATTTCTCGGATCCCGACCACGCCATCGTCGATATTCGCAACGGCATCGTGAGCGGCCGCAAGGTCGGCGGTCCCGCCACCGATCTAGCACTCAAGATCATGCACGACGCCAAGTATCGCGACCTGCCGTTTATTACGGGCTACGAGGGGCGCGGTGCCGGTGGCAAAACGTTGGAGTCGGCGACGTACTTTATCCGCGAGGATAACGAGATCGTCGGCATGCTCTGCGTCAACACCGATCTTTCCACGGTACGCTCCATCAATGCCATGGCTCAGCAGCTCATGGCCTGCTTCGACGCTGCGCCAAGGCAGGCGGAGCCCGCGTCTATCGAGGTCGAAAGCCTTTCGGAGTCCACACAGGAGCTCATCGACCGCAGCATTGCCGAGTTGCTGAGCGCGCGCGGGCTGGATGTAGCGTCGCTTGGTCAGAGCGACCGCGTGGACGTCATTCGCCACCTCAACGGTAACGGGGTGTTCATGCTCAAGGGCGCCGTGGCCTGCGCCGCCACCGCGCTGGGTATCTCGGAGCCCAGCGTCTACCGCTACCTGCAAAAAGTTCGCAAGGAGGGCTAACGAGCAAAATGAAGCGCGGCTCCACAAGCGATCCGTCACTTAACAAAAGACCCTGCAGCTCGCACGCGCTGCAGGGTCTTTTTGCATGTCATGTTTAGTTGTGGCCAACGCCTTAGAGAGCGGCGACGACCTCGATCTCGACCAGACCGCCAGCCGGAAGGGCGGCAACCTGGAAGGCGCTGCGCGCGGGGAACGGGGCCTCGAACTTGGAGGCGTAGATCTCGTTCACGGCGGCGAAGTCGGCGATGTCGGCCAGGTAGACCGTGGTCTTGACGACATCGGCAAAGGTAGCGCCGGCAGCGGTCAGCAGGGCCTCAACGTTGGCGAGGGACTGCTTGGCCTGGGCCTCGACGCCCTCGGGCATCTTGCCAGTCGCGGGATCGATGCCCAGCTGACCGGACAGGAACACCATGTTGCCGGCCTGGATACCGGGGGAATACGGGCCGATGGCTGCGGGTGCGTTATCGGAAGACACGACGGTCTTGCTCATGTTTTTCTCCTTACGATCAATTGAGAGAGCGTGAGCGCGGTGTTCACACCGGGAGGCACAGTTCGGTCTGAACACCGCGCTTGATTGGGATAGTACTCAAGGTTTCCGCGCGATGCAATATTATTATCACATTGCGAGAATATTTTATCGCCCAACGGTTTCCCCGAACCGCTGAACGGTTCTCATGTGGAGCAGCCAGTCCAAGCTGCTGAAGACTTTGTCCTGCTTAGGCTGCGGGCGTCGCCCACCGCAGCGACGCCACTATACTTTTGAATATCTGAGCATTTTGAAAGGCAGGATATGACCGCAACCGCCAGCCGAACCACTAACCGCAGGCCCGAGCTTTTGGCCCCCGCCGGAGGCCCGGAGCCCTTTGCCGCCGCGCTCGCCGCGGGCGCCGATGCCATCTACTGCGGCATGGGCAGCTTCAACGCCCGCCGCAAGGCCACCAACTTTACCGACGAGGCCTTTGAGCAGGCCTGCCGCGCCGCACATCTAGCCGGGTCGCGCGTCTACGTCACGGTCAACATCGTCATCAAGCAATCCGAGATGGGCGATGCGCTGCAACTCATCCATCGCTGCTCCACGCTGGGCGCCGATGCCTTCATTATCCAGGACTGGGGTCTGTTCTTTGAGGCCAAGCGCACCATGCCCGGCATCGAGACACATATCTCGACCCAGGCGAACATCCACGACGACCGCGGAACCATCTGGTGC
>CAVHBE010000165.1:0-5531 GCA_963634045.1 Methanobrevibacter smithii | reverse complement strand
GGAATAGTGATAGTAACCTGCTGGCCAGCAGTGACTTTCGCATCCTCACAAGCAAAAAAGCCCTTGACAGCTGGCACGACAAAGAAAACGATCGCGACAAGCGCAAGCACGACGACGACGCCACCGATAATCATAGGCACCGGGGAGCTTTTCTTTTGGGCACCACGGCGAGCGCGCGTGTTATAGCTCGAGCGCGTGGCCGGAGCAACGCCGTGCGAGCCATGAGCATGATGTGCGTGGGAGCGTGATTGCAGTGCCTGTCCCTGCGTGCGCTGGGCAGGAGCCTGCTGCTTAAAGCGGGAACCGCCCGCGGGCTGGGCTGTATGGGCAGCAGACTGCTGAGCAGGACGACGAACAGGCTGCTGGCCTGGACGCTGAGTGGGCTGAGTGGGGCAAGAAGAGGGCTGCGCCGAACGTGCGGCGGGTTGGGCCGCGCGCTGAGTCGGTTGCATCGGACGCTGACCGGACGATACAGGGCGTGGCGCAGGCTGTCGTGTACGATTCGGCTGGCGCGGATCGAAAGCGCTAGACATGCAAAACCTCCTCGTTTTTGCGATCGAGCCACGTCTGCAAGAACAGGCTGGCGGCGATCATGTCGATCTTGCCCCTCATCTGCTTTTCGTTGAGTCCCTGCTCGCGCAGGATACGCTTGGCCTCTTGCGAGGACAGGCGCTCGTCCTCAAACTCCAGCGGAAGATCGAGCTCGTCGGCGATCTTTTGCGCTATGGCGGCAACGCGCTCGGCCTGGGGGCCAGGCTCGCCGGCCATGGTCAGGGGACGCCCGCTTACCAAGATGTCGGGCTCATAGTCCTCGACCAGGTAACGGAACGTCTTGGCCATACCGGTAACCTCAGCGGCCGGAAGCACCTTGACGGGCATCGCCATCTTGCCATCACGGCTCGAGACGGCGATGCCGACCCTGGTCTCCCCTATGTCCAGCGCGAGCGCGACCACAGCGACTACTTAGGCGCCGAGCGCGGTCTTGGCGGCCGCGAGGGCATCGGCGATACCGGCAGCGTTCTTGCCACCGGCCTGGGCCATGTTGGGACGGCCGCCACCGCGACCATCGACCAGACCCGCGATCTGCTTGATCACGTTGCCGGCGTGGAAACCGGCCTTCACGGCGTCATCGGAGCCGGCGGCGAGCAGGGCCGGGGTGCCCTTCTCGGTCACGCTGGCAACAACACAGGCAACGGGGCCGGCGACCTTCTGGTGCACGGTATCCCAAACGTTGCGCAGGTCGGCGGCCTCAAGGCCCTGGAGCTCAGCGACGACGAGCTTATAGCCGTCGAGCTCGACGGCACCCTCGATGGCGCTGGAGATAGCGTCAGAGGAGCCACCGGTCAGCGCCTTCTTGAGCTTGTTAGACGTCTCGCGCAGCTCGGCCTGCAGGTTCTCCACACGAGCGGGAACCTCGTCAACGCGGCACTTGAGCGCAGCGGCAGCGGCGTCAACGAGTGCCAGGCGGTCGGCCATGTAGTCGAGGGCGCCCTTAGAGGTAACGGCCTCGATACGGCGGACGTTCGAGCCCGTGGAGGACTCGGAGATAATCTTGAATAGGCCGATCTCGGCAGTGTTGGCAGCATGCGTACCACCGCAGAGCTCGCGGGAGAACGGCTGGTCCTCGGCGCCCACGGAAACGACGCGGACGACGTCGCCATACTTCTCGCCAAACAGGGCGACGGCGCCGGCGGCCTTGGCCTCGTCGATGCCCATGACGCGGGTCACGACCGGCTTAGATGCAAAGATCTGTTGGTTGACCAGGTCCTCAACAGCCTTGAGCTGCTCGGAGGACAGGGCCTCAAAGTGCGTGAAGTCAAAGCGCAGGTGCTCGGGCGTCACCAGCGAGCCGGCCTGAGAGACATGCTCGCCCAGGACGTGCTTAAGCGCGGCGTCAAGCAGGTGGGTGGCGGTGTGGTTGCGGCGCAGGAAGCCACGGCGCTCGGCGTCGAGCGCGGCGGTCACGGTAGCACCGACGGTCAGCGTGCCCTCGGCGGCGTGCGCAACGTGGGCATACAGGCCGTTGTGGTTCTTGGTATCGGAAACGGTCAGCGAAACGCCCTCGGCGGAAAGCTCGCCGGCGTCACCCTGCTGGCCGCCCATCTCGGCATAGAACGGGGTGCGGTCGAGCACGACCTCAACATCATCGCCCGCGGCAGCGGACTCGACGGACTCGCCGTTGCGCACGATGGCGACAACCTTGGCGCCTTCGATCACATCGTTGTCATAGCCGTCGAACTCGGTCGCAGCGACCTTGTCCGAAAGCTCGACCCACACATCGTTGAAGCTGCCCCAGGCATCGCCCTTGGCATTGGCGCGAGCACGGGCCTTCTGGTCCTCCATGCAAGCGGTAAAGCCGTCCATGTCGACGTCGTGGCCGGCGGTGCCGGCAATCTCGACGGTCAGGTCGATGGGGAAACCAAAGGTGTCGTGCAGCTTAAAGGCGACATCACCCGGGAGCACGGCGCCCTCGGCAAGCGCTGCCAGGGCCTCGTCCAGGTAGACGCGGCCGTTGTCGAGCGTCGTGGAGAAGCGCTCCTCCTCAGAGGCGACGATACCCTTGACGAGTGCGACGTTCTTGAGCAGCTCGGGATAGGCCTCGCCCATCTGAGCGTTGACCTCGTCGATGAACTTGGTCAGGAAGGCACCCTCGATGCCCAGCAGGCGGCCGTGGAACACGGCACGGCGGAGCAGACGGCGAAGGACGTACTCGCGACCCTCGTTACCGGGGAGGATGCCGTCAGAGATCATAAAGTCGACGGCACGGGAGTGGTCGGCGATGATGCGCAGGGAGCGGCTGGCACCGGAGTAATCGTCGGCGTCATAGGTCTTGCCGCTGATCTCCTCACCGAGCTTGATGAGGTGCTGCATCAGATCGCCATCGTAGTTGGCGGTCTTGTGCTGCATGATAGCGGCCATGCGCTCCAGGCCCATGCCCGTATCGAGGTTGCGATGCGGCAGCTCCGGCATGGAGCCGTCCTCCTGGCGGTCGTACTGGGTAAACACGAGGTTCCAGAACTCAAGGAAGCGGTCGCAGTCGCAGCCGGGCTTGCAGTCGGGGCTGCCGCAACCGACCTCCTCGCCCATGTCAAAGTAGATCTCAGAGCACGGACCGCAAGGGCCAGTGGGGCCGGCGGCCCAGAAGTTGTCGTCCTCGCCCAGGCGCGAGATGTGATCCTCGGCAACGCCCAGAGAGCGCCACACGTCGTGGGTCTCGTCGTCCTCGGTAAAGACGGTAAAGTACAGGCGATCGAGCGGCAGCTTGAACTCCTTGGTGATGAGCTCGAAGGCCCAAGCGCAAGCCTGCTGCTTGGAGACGCCGCCAAAGGAGAAGTCACCGAGCATCTCGAAGAACGACAGGTGACGGCCGTCCTCGCCGATGCAGTCGATGTCGTTGGTGCGGACACACTTCTGGCAGGAGATCGCGCCGATCTCCTTCATGGTCTTCTTGCCCTGGTAGTACTCCTTAAACTGGTTCATGCCGGCGTTGGCAAGCAGCAGCGAGGGGTCGTCGGGAACAAGGGACGAAGAAGGATAGAGCTTAAGACCGCGCTCCTCAAAGAAGTTGAGGAACTTGGAGCGGATCTCGGCCGTAGTCATTGACGGGTAGTCAGCACTCATAGAGGGAATCTCCTCGGTTTCACATCGAAACAGTTCAGACGTAACGATATTACCATCCCGCCGCGCAAGTGCAAAAAAGAGGGCCGACATAAAGCCGACCCTACAGCGAAAGTGCACGTTATTTAGGAGTATGCGATGCTTTGAAAAAGGCTACTATAGAATTAAATATAAGATTCACCCGGAAGGAGCGATCGATGAAAAGCAAACGATTTGTCCTGAATGCACTTCTGGTTGTAGCACTTTTAGCGCTTTTTGCTTTCTCCTGCTGGTACGCAAACCAACCAGCATTTGGCTACGTATTGTATGCAGTAATGTCCGGCGATAAAGCCTATTACACTCTACGCGCAATTGACGTTCTCTTTTTCTATGTAGCCGGCCCCTTATCAATCGCTTTGCTCGCGTTTCTTGTCATTTACAACTTCAAGAAACGCTAGCGGTGCCTATTTGGAATCCGAATCGTCCATGGAGCCGTCGATGCCGGTTTTGGTATCGTCGTCCGAGTTGGAGTCATCGTCCTTGGCGAAGGGATTCTTGAAAAAGCTCGTCGCATCGGGCTGCAGGCCCGAGAGCTTGATCCAGGGATTCTCGAGCTCGGGCTTGGGCATCGCCTGGGCCTCGGGCGCGGTCTCGTTGCCGATGAGCTCGGACTCGTAAATGAACGTATCGTCTCCAAGCGCGTCGTAGGCGGCGACCGGGTTGCCCTCGGCATCGCGATATGGCGTGCCCTTAAATACAGCGCCGTCGTATGCCACGAGCTGGCGACCGGTCTCGTTCTCAAAGTAGTAGACGAAAATGCCCTTGAGGGCCGCGCACAGCGGAATGGCGATGACCATGCCGATGGGACCCATAAGTGCCGAACCAATAACGAGGGCCGTCAGGCTCATGATGGGATGCACCTGCACCGAACTCTGCATGACCTTGGGGGAAATGACGTTATCGGTGACGTTTTGAGCCACCATGGTCACAACGAGCGTCCACAACGCCAGCATGGGGCTGAACATAAAGCCGAGCACCGTGGCGATCGCCGCGCTTACCCAGGGACCGACAACCGGGACCAAGTGCATGATGCCGGTAAAGATGGCCATGAGTGCCGCGTAGGGATGGCCAATGAGCGTAAAGCCGATAAAGGCGAGGATGCCACCGCAGATGGACGTCACGACCATGCCGCGCATATAACCGCCGACCGAGCGCGAAAGAATCGCGACCATAAAGCGGTACGAGGTCTCTTTTTCCTGTCCGATGATGGTACAGACCTCGTGGTGCATACGGGATTATCGCAGGCAAGCCAGTAGGCAAGCACCAAACCCAGGAAGATTACGAACAGCTGCGAGGCCGTGTTGGTGATCAGCGGGAACACGCCGCGACCGAGCTCAGCGGCGATTTGCGATACGTACTTGGACGCCACAGTAACCAGCGAGGACAGATTATCGTCCAGGTACTCCTTGAGCGGCGTGTTGTTGAGCGTCTTAGCGTGCGAAATCATCTCGTTGAGATCACCGCCCGCAACGCGAAGCTGCTCAGGCAGACGGCTCAGGACTTCCATAATCTGACCGAGCAAAATAGGCGACAGGATGCAGACGACGCCGACGAGCACTGCCACAACCACGATCAGCGCGATGAGCGAACCGATGCCACGACCGACGCCGTGATGCTCGAGCCAGTTAGTGATCGGCGACATCACAAAAGCGATGATGGAACCGACAGCGAGAAACTCGATAACCGGCGCCAGGATACCCATAAGGTTAAAGATGACGGCGGCGATGACAATGCAGCCGACGACAGCCCAAATGCGAAGCGTCAGAATACGGCTATCGCGCAGCGTGCGGTCGGTTTGTTGGGGGTGCTCACTCATGAACGAACCATCACTCCGTCGGGGTCGATCTTGTCCTGAATCTTCTTCAGGGTACGTC
>CAVHBE010000164.1:2418-3137 GCA_963634045.1 Methanobrevibacter smithii | reverse complement strand
GTGCTCGACCACGTGACTGACGACGGCAACTTTGGCGCTATCGTGCGCTCCGCCGAGGTTGTGGGCGCGGCCGGCGTCATCATCGCCAGCAAGCGTGCCGCCGGCGTGACCGTGGGCAGCTACAAAACTTCAGCCGGCGCCGTCATGCATCTGCCTATCGCGCAGGTGCCCAACATCGCCCGTGCACTAGATGACCTCAAGGCCGCTGGCTTTTGGGTGGGCGGTGCTTCCGAGCACGCCGAGGGCAGTTGCTGGGATGCTCCCTTCGAAGGTCGCGTGGCGCTCGTCATGGGCTCCGAGGGCGACGGCATCTCGCGCCTGGTGCTCGAGAAATGCGACTTTTTGACCAAGCTTCCCCAACGCGGCATGACGGAGAGCCTCAACGTGGCACAGGCGACTACGGCCCTCTGCTTTGAGTGGCTGCGCCGCAACGCCGGCGAGCTCATGGGGGAGGAGTAGCGCATGTCCAAGAAGAACCGTACCAAGTCCAAGGCCAAGCGCTTTGGCGAGGGCTCGGCCAAGCCGATTGTTTCGGCCGCGACCTACGGCGTGGGCGGCAATGCGTTTGCGCAGGCTATCGCCGACCCAGTCTCGACGGTGCACTCCAACAAGCCCGAGCTGCTGGTGGTCGACGGTTACAACGTGATCCACTGCACGCCGCGCTACGAAAAGCTCGTGTACGACCATTCCGACGATCCGTATTCCAGCGACGTCCACGA
>CAVHBE010000164.1:0-2408 GCA_963634045.1 Methanobrevibacter smithii | reverse complement strand
ATATGGCGCGCACCGCCCTCATCAACGACGTTGCTGCCTTTGCCCAGGGCCGTTACGAGGCCGTGATCGTGTTTGACGGCGCGGGCAATATCTCCAGTGAACGTCCCAACCTGCCGGCCCGCGGCGTGCGCATCGAGTTCTCGCCGACGGGTGTTTCAGCCGATACCGTGGTGCAAAAGCTCTGCATCGAGGCGCGCGAGGAAGGCCGCGCATGCTCCGTGGTATCGAGCGACGGCACGATCCAGGCCGTCGTCATGGGCAAGGGTGTCACGCGCATCTCGAGCCGTATGCTGGTGGACGAGATCAAACAGATCGATAACGACGTTCACGAGGCAGAGGAAGCTCCACAAATCAAGATGACTCTGGGCAGTCGCCTGAGCCCCGATGCCCTGGCCAAGCTCAAGGCCCTGCGTGGCCGGTAGGGGAGTTGGCGGGGCAATGCTGCCTCGCTAACTCCATTCAGCGATGTCGATCATTCTTTCGAAGCGCCACGTTAGCGCCTCTTTTAGATAAGGCAGTCTCGCTGCTAGGGCATCGTTTTTAGACAGAATCTCGATTGCCTCGTCAACGAAACCCTCGAGTTTGTCGTCGTCAAACCAGCTCATATCCTCAACAAGCAGCATTTGTTTCGCGGGGCTTGAATGAAACTGCGCGCTGGTAAAACTGTGCTCTCCCGCCCTAAGCTCCTCAAGAGAAATGTTGCACCAGAGCGATGAGCCCGAATCGAAGATAGGGGCAGGTCTGCAGGCTAGCGTGTTTACGTTTCGCACGAGGCCGAAGTTGCGCCAATGACGATCGTAGTTGGCAATGATGTCGTCGCAAACGATCATGCGGTCAAGGGCATCCTTGACGCCTGTCACCCCGAGCTCCTCGCAGTTTGCTACATATCGCTCGTAGTCGGTTAGCCGTTCATCTGCATTTGCGTGCTGGTTTACATAGAACGCGGGGACATACTCTTCTTCATCAGTTAAGAAGACATCGCATATGCTCAGGGCGGAAGTGCCCGTGCCCTCGAGCGAGTAAGGCACATAATCGCAGGTGTTTAGGATGCGACGGTGGAGCGTGGTCGCCACCAGCTCGTTATAAGGTTCCTGGTTCAGCTGCGCTCCTGCCTTATGCAGAATTCGACGCCCGTCCTCGCATGTCCAGTACTTTTGAAGATTGCCGTCCGAGGTGTTGTCGGGCTTTGCGGCGGCTGCCTTACCCTCCGGGGCGAAGGGTGCAATGGTTAGCGAAACGTCATCAAAAGCATTATTGAAGAAATTAATATCTTCCCAGGCGAGGCCGGAACTTTGGGGTCTAATCCAAAACTGGTCGGATAGGGAGAGGCCGAGATTTCGCTGGACGAGTTCATCGGGAACATCGACTGCGGCTTCTGCAAGCAGGGAAGCTAGCCCAATGCGTGCGAGCGGGATACCGCGGCCGCGCCACCAGATGCGGAAGGAGTCGAGCGATATGGGGCTATTAGGGCCAAATACTCCAATAGGGGCGTGGGCGTAATCGATGTCGGCACCGATGTGGGTAAAGTCTTTTCGCGATGTGCTGTAGACCAGCTGGGCGACTTCGTACGTGCGGTTCATGAGGGTGAACGCGATCTCGCTCTTACCGTGGCCGCGGCGGGGACGTCCCCCCGTTTTGGTCACGGAGCGGAGTCGCGTGTCGACGCTGTCTTTGTCGATGAGCCATACACCAGAAGCCTTGCGGGCGGTCAGCGCGCCGTTCTTAATGAGCTCCTGTACCCTGCGTGGGGTGATGTCGAGTAGCTCTGCAGCTTCCTTCGTGGTCAACATCGCGAAACCCTTCTCCAGAACGAATAGTTTTATATAGCCAATTGTAATTAAAACTATTCGTTCTGACGAATGGTTTTGAGATTGAGGGCGAACCGACAGAAATGAACGGGCCTGGTACCTGTTGTTGCTGGATTTTGCATATTTGTATAACGCCGTGTGGCCTGTTGCGCCCCGTCCGTAATTCCTTTATTCTTAACAGGCTTCGCGCGAAAGCGCCAAGTGTGCCAGTGTGGCGCAACGGTAGCGCAACTGATTTGTAATCAGTGGGTTGCAGGTTCGATTCCTGTCACTGGCTCCATGAGAGTTTCGGGCTCTGTTCCCTTGTGGGACAGGGCCCGTTTCTATTTAGGTGGTGCGCCATCGGGTTAGCGCCCATCCCGTTTTTGGTTTGTCTCGTCCTCCAGTTTGTCTAAATCTGTAACACCAAGACCGATATTTGGCATCTAACTGTTACAGATTGAGATGAAACTTAGGGTGTTTTAGGAATATCTTGATCTGTAACATGTAGAAGCGGAATAGGCCTCTTGCTGTTACAGATCGAGACAAGGGCGGGTACGGACCTGGATGTTCTGCTCGAGCGTGGATTTCTGGACACGCGAGAGAAGAAAATCTTCCGAC
>CAVHBE010000163.1:6154-7391 GCA_963634045.1 Methanobrevibacter smithii | reverse complement strand
ACAAATGACGATGGCGCCCGAAACCAGCACGACCAGGCCCGAGCCCAGGTCGCCCATGGCAACGACGGCCAAAAACGGAATGGACAGCATGCCGCAGAGCTTGACGTAGTCGCGAACGGTATCGATGCGACCGTTATACTGCGAGCCAAGCGTAGCAATAAAGAAGATGGTGATGAGCTTGGCAAGCTCAACCGGCTGGAATGTCAAGCCGATACCGGGAATCTTGATCCAGCCCGTCATGCCCAGACCGCCCGTATAGGACAGACCCGGAATCTTGGGCGAGAGGATCACGATCAAGTCGATGACGAGCAACGCCGTCGAGAAATTGGAAATACCGCGCAGATCGGTACGCCAGACCAGCACCGCCAGCACCGCTCCGATGCCAATTCCCAGCAGATGGCGTGAGAACGAGGCATCGGCCTTAAACTGCGAAGCCGACCAGATAATGATGGCACCGTAGGCGACGAGCGCCACTGTAGCCACGAGCACACCGATATGCACCTTTTGGCGAAACGTGCCGCGCGAGGCCGAAAGTTGCTTGTTGACGCGGTCCAGGCTGCTGCGAGAGCCGGTCTTGGTTGAACGGAACAGATCCGCCGGAGAAAAATCCATCGCAACCTCCTATCGAACCGAAGAATCGCCCGAGGCCGAAGAGGTATCGGGCTCGTCATAAATCACACCGAGCACGTCGCGCACGACATGCATCGCGGTATCTGAGCCGCCGCCGCCCTGCTCCAGGACAGTAGCGATGACATACTTGGGGTCATCGGCCGGTGCATAGGCGCAGAACCACGCGTATTCGTCCTCACCGCTTTTCTCGCCCGTGCCCGACTTGCCGTATACCTGCGGCGTCAGGGTGCCAAAGTGAGCCGCCAGGGACGTCGATGCCGTGTAAATCACGTCGTGCATGCCGTTGCGAACAAGAGCCAAATCCGAATCGCTGTTGATCTTGGCCTCCAGGCGCTTCTTCTTGCCCTTGCCGTTGTACTTATAGGCATCGCCGTCGCCATCGCGCGACACGGCAGACAAAAACACGTGAGGCACGTACTGTTTGCCGCCGTTGGCAAGACCCATATAGGCACACGCCATCTGCAGGGGCGTCACCAGAATGTCACCCTGACCGATGGCAATGTTGGTCATATCGCCGGCATTCCACTTGCGGTCCTCGGCAGAGGCGTCGGTGAAGTACGACTCTTTCCACTCGGCATCGGGAATACGACCCGCGCCCTCACTCGGC
>CAVHBE010000163.1:1922-6144 GCA_963634045.1 Methanobrevibacter smithii | reverse complement strand
CACTCGGCAGATCGATACCGCAGGTCTTGCCTAGACCCCAGCGACGAAAGACCTCCTGCAGGCCCTCGGGATGTTGCTCGTCATAGAAGAACGCCTTGCCCATGTCATAGAAGACGGGGTCGCAAGAGTTGGCGATACCCGACTGCAGCGTCATGGTGCCGTGGCCGGAATGCAGCCAGCAGTACTTGCCCCACGACTTGCCCAGACCCGTCCAATAACCCGTGCAGTTGGTTGTCTGCGTTGAAGTGTAGGTTCCAAACTCAAGACCGGCCAGTGCCGAGAGCGGCTTGATGGTCGAGGCCGACATGTACTGTCCGCTAATGGCGCGGTTGAGCAGTGGGTGCGAACCCTTGTCATCATTGAGCTCGGTCCACACGTCATTTGAGACGCCACCGATAAAGACGGACGGATCGAACTTGGGCTCGCTCGCCATGCCCAGGATCTCGCCATTGTTGGGATCGAGACACACCACAGCGCCGTTGCCGGCATTGCTGTAGCCAGTGGTCTTGGCAAGCTCGATAGCGCTCGCCAGTGCCGTCTCACAGGCCTGTTGGATCTTAAGGTCGAGCGTGAGCTTAATGTCGGAGCCGGCCTTCGCGGGCACGGCGCCGGCCTGACCGGTCACATTGCCCGAAGCATCGACCTTGACGGTCTGCTCGCCACGAATACCCTGCAGCAGATTTTCGTAGTAGCTCTCAACGCCCGCCTGGCCCACGATATCGCCCGACTGGTACGTAATCTTGCCAGCAGAAGCATCATCATCGCCAGAGGTTTTCTTATTCTGGGCCTCGAGCTGCTCGGAGGTAATGGTGCCGGTATAGCCCAAGATATGGCATGCCGTCTCGCCGTATGGATACTGGCGTTCGGTACGCTCGGCAATCTTGACGCCCGGGAACTCGCCGGCGTGTTCCTTGATATAGGCAACCGTGGAGCGACGGACGTCCGTCGCGATGGTATGCAGGCTCTGGGCGCCCTCTGTATTGTCCTGAATATTGCGAAGGACCGCGACGTAAGGCATTCCAAGCACGTTGGCAAGATGGCGAACCAGAACCTCATCCTCGGCAAGGTCGCGGTAGGCCACGACAGCAAGTGAGGGACGGTTCTGGACAAGTGCCACGCCATTGCGGTCGAGGATGCGGCCGCGTACAGCAGGAGTGGTAACGGTGCGAGTCTGATTGCTATTAGCCTGCTTCTCGTAATAGTCCGACGAGACCATCTGCATGCCCCACAGCTTGACGGCAAGCGCCGCAAACATCGCGCCCACACCCGTGGTAAGGATGGAAAAGCGGCCCTTAAAGGCGGTCGCCGCGGTATTGCCCTCGCCCTCGGTGGCGCGCGGAGCCGTTCCATGCTGCGTATCGTAGGTAAAACGGGAATCGCCACGACGCATGATGACCAGCGCGACCACGATGGCCACAACCAGCACGATACCGGCGATAATAACCGTCAACTGGGAAGACATCTACGGGCCTCCCCTATTTGAGCTTGCGGGTCTTGGGCTTAAAGCGCATACCCGTCTGGCGTCCGCCACGTGCGGAGAATCCATAGCCGGACTGTGGCACGACGCCGGACATCAAAAACGGAATGGCAACCAGACCCGTCAGGATCGAGGACGGCAGCGCATGGCCGAAGATCGCCACGACAAAGCTCGTCTCCAAACCCATAAACAGCAAGATGATGCTGTAGATCACATTAATGACGAGCGCGAAGGCGCCCACAGTGACGCCGCGCGCACTCGGGGTACCGCCCGTCTGACCGACGGCGCTGTGCACCAGGGCAAAAGAACCCACGGTCAGCAGGAGTGACATAACGCCCACCGGCACGGCAGCGGACAGGTCATAAAACAAGCCGCTGCAAAAACCGCACACGACGGCACGGGTCGGGTCGCCCGAGAACACGCTTAGGCACACCAGAATAATCATGAAGTTGACGCGACCGCCCGCAATGGAGATCTGCGGTGCCAGGCCTGCCTGCAGCAGCACGCACACGATGGCAGCGATCACAAACGTGCGGGAGCTCATCCCCTGCTCGTGTAGATCCATGGACATGCCCCCTATTCGCTCGAGCCGGAATCGGTCGTCTCGGACGTGTCGGAACTGTCATCCGAGCTCTCGTCCTTCGTCTTGGTCGCAGCATCGCGCGACGTTCCCTGCGGTATGCTGTTGGCCGTGCTCACGTCCTCATCCGAGGCCGACTGTTCGTCGGTCAGCGAGGTGATGACCAGCACTTCCTCGTTGTTCTCGGCCGTCGTCTGGGCGCGCACCACAATGGTGTAGTACACGTCGTTTGCCGATTTCTCAACCGACGAGACGGTGCCAAGCGGAAGGCCCTTGGGGAACACGCCACCGATGCCCGAGGTCACGATGATATCGCCAACCTTAACGTCGGAGTCAACGCTCACGTACTCAAGACGCAGCGTGCCGTCAGCCTGACCCTGCAGCATGCCTTGGGCGCGCGTGTCCTGCACCATAGCGGACACGCCGGAGTTCTCGTCGCCAATCAGGCGCACGGTAGAGGTCTTGGCCGATACCTCGATAATCTGGCCGATAACACCGGCAGAGCTCGTCACGGGCATGTTGATGGTAAGGCCGTCGGCAGAGCCCTTGTCGATGGTAACGGTCGAGGTCCAGGCATCGCCGGAAGCACCAACGATACGAGCTGCGGTCGATTTGAGGTTATAGGTCGACTGCAGGCCGACCAGCCCCTCCAGACGCTCGGCGGTCTTTTGAGCCTCGGAGAGCTCAGCAACCTTAGAGGTCAGTTCCTCGTTTTGCTTCTTGAGCTCGTCGAGTGTGTCCTGCGACGCCGTAAGGTTAGAGAACACGTTGCCGATCGCATTGAAGGGAGCCGCCACAGCCGAGCCCACAAAGCGCACCGGCGAGGTTATCGTCGTCACGCCCGAACGCACGGCATGAATCGGTCCTGCCTCGCCCTCGCGAATGTAAAACGTGAGCAGCAACACCGAAATCAGGCTGAAAACAATCAACGGGCGCATACCCGTTGATTGTCGCTTGGTATTCAGATTTGTGGAGAAACCCGAAGATCGTGCCAAATGGAATCCACCTTTTGGAAATTAAGCATTGGTCTGGACGAAGCCGCCATCAAACGCATTGGCCTCGAGCACGCGGGCACAGCCGTTAACGACGTTATCGAGCGCCGTGGGGCTGACGTTGACCGAAACACCGGTCTCATCGCGCAGGCGCACGTCGAGACCGCGCAGCAGCGCGCCGCCACCAGTCAGCAAAATGCCGTAGTACATAAGGTCCGAGGCAAGATCGGGAGGCGTAGCGTCGAGTGCGTCCTTGACGGCCTTGGCCATCTCGTCGAGCGGCTTGTTGAGCGCGCGACGAATCTCCTCGCTCTCGATGCGCACGGTCTTGGGCAGACCGGTGATCACGTCGCGGCCGTTGACCTCGACGTCGAGTTCGTCCTTGAGCGGCACGGCGGAACCGACCTTGATCTTGATGTCCTCTGCCGTACGCTCGCCGATGGCAAGGTTGTAGGCATCGCGAACGTGCGTGAGGATGGCCTGATCGAACTCGTCGCCGGCAATACGGATGGACTGCGAGACGACGATGCCGCCCATAGCGATAACGGCAACCTCGGTGGTACCGCCACCGATGTCGATGACCATGGAGCCGGTGGGTTCCTCGACGGGCAGGTCGGCGCCGATAGCGGCAGCCATGGGCTCCTCGATCAGGTAGGCCTGGCGAGCGCCGGCCTGGATCGTGGCCTCAAAGACAGCGCGCTTCTCGACCGACGTGACGCCGGAGGGAACGCAGACGACAACACGCGGACGCGGGGTCCACGGATAGCGCTTCTCGGACGCCTTGTCGATAAAGTAGCGAAGCATGGCCTCGGTAACGTCGAAGTCGGCGATGACGCCGTCCTTCAGGGGACGAACGGCCACAATGTTGCCGGGCGTACGGCCGAGCATGCGCTTTGCCTCGATACCGACCGCCAGGATGCGCTCGTCGTTCTTGTCGATGGCGACGACGGAGGGCTCGCGGATGACGATGCCCTTGCCGCGCACGGAGACAAGCGTATTTGCGGTGCCGAGGTCGATGGCAAGATCGCCCGCATAGCTACCGAAGAACATATCCATCAAAGAAAACAACGCAACTCCTGATGTGTTGGATGATTGCTGGAAAACTACTAGCTCATCATACTAGCGCAAGCCCGGCACCTCACTTGCGGTGAAGCGCCGGGCAAAGCTAAATCC
>CAVHBE010000163.1:0-1912 GCA_963634045.1 Methanobrevibacter smithii | reverse complement strand
GCGAGGAAACGGCCCAGCCGATATGGTTATCGGAGCGCACGAATTTGACGGTGTACTCCTGCTCGCCGCCCTTGGACAGCGATGCCTTAACCTTAGCGGTCGTCTCGGTCATGGACTGATCCATGCCCTCGACGGACACGGTGGCACCCTGCGGAATCGAGGAGATGATCATCGACTTGGCGTCCTCGGACAGGCTCGAGGCCAGGCAAGACTCGGCCTTTGCGGTGTCACCGTCGCCGGCAGCCTGGAACAGATCGGTAACGACAGACTCCTGGGACGGGAAGCCAAAGCCGCGCGTGTAGGCAAAGCCCAGACCGCCCGCGGCGATCAAAATGAGCAGAAGCAGCACGATGAAGACTTTGAGACCCGTGTGGCGATGGCGGCGACGAACCTTGGCCTGCTTACGATCCTGACGGTCCTGCTGGACCATCTCGGACTCGGACAGCGTAAAGAAGCCGGTGTCCGAGGGATCGGGCATAAACTGACCGGTCGCGCCCGTAGGATCGAGCGGATCGACGGCAGGAGCGTCCATCGCGGGCGCCGGAGCCGTGGCCATAGCCGTCTGGGCAGACAGCGCGGCAAGCGAATCGTGCACGCGGGCAAGCTCATCGGCCTGCTCGGAGGTGAGCTGGTAGATGCCATCGGCAGTAGCGGCGTTAAAGGCGTCGAGTGCGTCGGAGGGGCGGCCGGCGGCAGAAAGTGCCTGACCCATGCCGGCGTTGAGCGCACGCGTGTCGTCGCGGGGGCCGGCAAAGTCGATAGCCGTGCGGTAGGTCTCCACGGCATCCGCCGGACGGCCGAGCTTAATGAAGCAACGACCAAGCTCGCCGAGTGCGGCGGCAGGAGCCGGATTGGCGCCGTCGATGGCAGCCTGACGGAAGGCAGTACCCGCGTTGGCATAGTCGCCCGACTGGAACAGCGCGTTACCCAGGCCCAGATAGGCCTTGAACGGCGTGGCATAGGAAGCATCCTGCGTAGCAGCAGAGAACGCCTGAGCGGCCGTCGTGTAGTCGCCCACGGCGGCGAGTGCCTTGCCGCGGTTGGTGAGCAGCGCGCCGCGCTTGCCGTAGGTGCCGTCATTGAGGGCAGCGGCGTAGGCCTCGGCGGCCTCGGCATACATGCCCAGGTGCATCAAGGCGTTGCCACGAAGGTGATCGGCCTCGCCCATAATCTCATCGGGAGTTTTTGCCGCCCCAAGCATCTGGGCTGCAGCGGAAAAATCACCCGCGCGGTAAGCGGCGCGGCCCTGTTGGATCAGCTGGCTATTCAAGGAAGTCCCCTTTACTCGTGAACGATCTCGACATGGACGATCTCATCGCCGGCACGCAGCTGCGAAATCACATCGAGACCCTCGACCGTGGTACCAAAGACGGTGTAACCGGAATCGAGGTTATGCTGGGCACCCAAGCAGAAGTAGAACTGCGAACCCGCGGAATCGGGGTCCATGGAGCGTGCCATGGCAAGGGCACCATCGACATGGCTGTTGCGCGGATTGGTGGCAAACTCACCCTTGATGCAGTAGCCGGGGCCACCGGTACCGGGCATGCCGTCGGGGCCCTCAAGACCGGCAGCGACGTCGGCGCCGGACATGTCGCGGGTATTGGGGTCGCCGCCCTGAATGACAAAGCCGGGCACATAGCGATGGAACTTAAGGCCATCATAGAAACCCATCGTGGAAAGCTCGCAGAAGTTCGCGACATGAATGGGAGCGCCCTCGCCGTCAAACTTGACCTTGATGGTACCCTTCGACGTCTCGATAACGGCGCACTCGTCGCCGGCAAGCTGATACTCGGGCGTGTAGAGCTCTTTCTTAAAACCAAACATGTGGTTCCTTCCTCGTGCGTTTAAAGCATATTTGTACGAATTGTAGCAATAAGCATGCGCTTACATCAATTGCGCACGTAGGTTATGC
>CAVHBE010000162.1:0-2825 GCA_963634045.1 Methanobrevibacter smithii | reverse complement strand
TGCAGACCGTGTGCGGCCCAAAGGGGCAGCCAGTCCCACGAGAGCATCGAGATGATGCCGCCGTCGAAGATGCCCACGACGCCAAGGAGGTTTTGAGCCATGCAGCCGAGCGCTCCGAGTACGCAGTGGACGACGAACAGGCCGGGCGCAATGAACAGGAAGGTAAAGTCAAGCGGCTCGGTGATACCGCAAAGCATAGCGGTAAGGGTGACCGGGATCAGCAGAGCCTTGACACGCTGCTTGCGCTCGGGTTTGGCGGTCATATAAAACGCAATGGCGACGCCAAGCGAGCCGAAGACCTTAGTCCAACCAGGGCAGGTATAGGCAGCCCAGGGTGCGGCATCCTTAAGAGCAATGCTCGGATCGGCAGCCAGTTGGGGCAGGATATTGGCCCAAGCAGCAAAGATGCCGCCGTTGACCGCCGCGTTGTCGTAATAGAACGGCGTATAGATAAAGTGGTGCAGGCCTGTAGGAATCAGCACGCGCTCGAAGAAAGCAAAGACACCCACGCCAAACGTACCGGCGGAAAGGATGAATCCCTGGAAGGCGGAGATAGCAGCCTGGACATGCGGCCACACCAGGCAGGCGATAAGAGCGACCGGAACCATAACGAAGAAACCGATCATATAGATGAACACGGAGCCCGAGAACACGCCCAACCACTCGGGGAGCTCGGTATCGAAGAACTTGTTATGCAGCATCGTGGCGATACCAGAGATAATGAGCGCGCCCATGATGCCCATATCAAGCGTTTTGATGCTTGCGATAGTGGCAAGACCAGTACCGCTGCCTGCCTCGACAGAGTAGTCGACCCCAAAGACAGGGCCCCACTGCCCCAAGATTGTGCTTACAAAGTAGTTGAAGGTAAGGTAGATGGCCAAAGCCTCCATGCAGCAGCGAGCGTTCTGCTTGTTCGCGAGCGAGATTGGCAACGCTACGCAAAACAGCAACGGCATCTGGTTAAAGAGCGTCCAACCACCCTGGAGCAGCACATTCCAGCAATCAAACCAAAGATGGCCCGCAGTGGCCATCTCGCCAAAGATCGCCTCGGTGGTAAACAACGTACCCAGGCCGACGACAATTCCGGAAAATGCGAAAAGAATTGCAGGCGTGTACATTGCACCGTCGAAACGTTGTATCTTTTGCATCATGACGGGGAATCCCCCTCTCTTCATTCGGAGCGACTGCGGTTTTGGCTTCACTCGAGACCGCAGACGCGCCGTTTGCGTGTACCTCGTGCAATAGGACGGGTGGGCCCGCTTCCCTGACTTCTTGCGCTTCCATTTTTATCATATCACTTATCTAGACAAGTTAGTATAAATACTATGGTCGGTAAACGGTTGATTATTTGCCGTAAACGGTATATGTCCAGTATTTCGCCTGCTAAATCTGACATAGCTGATGGCTGCATTATAAATTTCTTTTCTACTTGTCTAGATGTGCTTGTCTATATCTATAGACATACCTATACTTCATTACAACATTCACCGCTACGTTAAGGAGTCACCATGAAAAGCGCGGTCTTCTATGGAAAGCACGACCTCAGAGTCGAGGAATCGGCAAAGCCGGCCGTGGGCAGGCGCGACGTTCTGATCAACGTCAAAGCTTGCGGCGTCTGCGGCACCGACGTGCATATCTATGAAGGCGACAAGGGTGCGGCCGACGTTACCCCGCCCACGATCCTTGGTCATGAGTTTGCGGGCGTTGTCGAGGCCGTGGGCAGCGATGTCACCGGCTTTAAACCGGGCGATCGCGTGTGCATCGACCCAAACCATCCCTGCGGCTGCTGCGAACCCTGCCGCGACGGAATCAACCACTACTGCGAGCATATGACCGGTTACGGCACCACCGTTAACGGCGGCTTTGCCGAGTACTGCTCCGTCGATATGCAGCAAGTCTACAAGTTGGGCGATCACACCAGCTTCGAGCAGGGCGCCATGACCGAGCCCGTCGCCTGCTGCCTGCACGGCATCGATATGTGCAACATCAAGCCCGGCAGCACAGTTGTCGTTATCGGCGGTGGCATGATCGGTCTGCTCATGATGCAGCTTGCTAAAAACGCCGGCGCCACCAAGGTTGTCTTGCTCGAGCCTGTCGAAGGCAAGCGCGAGGTTGCGCTCAAACTCGGCGCCGACCTGGCAATTGATTCCATCCACGAGGACGTCCCGGCCCGCCTGAAGCAGGAGGGCGTCGGCAACGTCGATGTCGTTATCGAGTGTGTTGGCAAGCCCGTCACCATCGAGCAGGCCATCCAGATCGCCGGCCACAAGGCTACGGTCATGATGTTCGGCCTCACCAAGCCCGATGAGACAATCACCGTCAAGCCCTTCGAGGTCTTCCAGAAGGAGCTTGTGCTTACTTCGTCCTACATTAACCCTTATACGCAGCGTCGTGCGCTCGAGCTCATCGACTCTGGCAGGCTCGACGTATCCTCGATGGTCGCAAAGGTAGCCTCCCTCGACGAACTCGGCGCCATCCTGTCAGACCCGGCCCTGCGTGCCATGGGTAAATATATAATCGACCCCAGCAAGTAAATCGATCGACACCCGCGCGAGCGGTCCTCATCCACCACTCGCGCACCCAGCTCTAGGAGACCGTCATGGCGCGAGCCATCTTCCAAACTATTTATGACAACGTGAAGCAGTCGATTGACGACGGCACATACGCCTATCAGAGCTATCTGCCTTCGGAGACTGAGCTCACGCAGCTGTTTGACTGTTCGCGCATGACGGTCCGTCGCGCCATCTCGATGCTTGCGGCAGATGGTTACGTGCTCCCCCAGCAAGGCAAAGGCATGCGCGTCATTCGCAACATCAGCGACGAGA
>CAVHBE010000161.1:1953-6724 GCA_963634045.1 Methanobrevibacter smithii | reverse complement strand
GGGAATTAAACGGCGGCTGGATATAGCTACGGCTTTGTTGGGTGACACTGATCTGCTTATTTTTGATGAGCCAGCAAACGGGTTGGACCCGCTGGGCATCGAGAGTATATGGGCCCTTATCGGTCGATTGAATCGAGAACAGGGTAAGACCATGCTCATCTCTAGCCATGATTTGGATGAGTTGGCATCGGTTGCAACAAGCTGCCTGTTTCTTCATGACGGCGAACTGCTGAAAAAGGAATCGATGGACGTCATAAGGGATGAGGCGTCGTCCCTAAAAGAGTATTACAGGCGCTTGATGAAGGCGGTCTCGCTATGAAGCGGGCGATCCATCCCGTAAAGGCAGATATGATGCGTTTGCACAGGATGTTTCCGGCGAAGTTTGGTCTTGCGCTTATGCTGGCGTTCGGCCTTCTCTTCGGCATCTTTCTAAAAAACGGAACAACGTTGCTCGCCTTTGGCAATAGCGTTTTTGGGGAGGATATTGGCTTCTGCTGGAATGTAATTGATCCTTCTGCACCCGATGAGTCCCTTGTGCGCAGTGCTTTTGCCGGCACCTCTCTGTTCGTTCCGCTCATCGTTTGCCTGGCGATTTTACAGGAGCGCGGCTATGAAGAGGGATACCGAATTTCTTCAGCAAGAGGTCTTACCCGCTTTAATGGGGTCCTAGCACATGTGTTTTCGTCTGCTTTAATAATTGGCGCAGCATATAGTGCGCTTTGCCTTCTTCTTTTTGCAATAGCCATAATACGTGGTGGGCAAAGCTGTGCGCACGACATGCTGGCTGCATTTTTGCCTGCGATGATAATCAACGCCGTATTGGTGATATCGGTTGCGTTGGAGACGGTGACCATCTATCGGATTACAAGCAGCGCCGTATTTAGCGGGGCTGTGGCAATAATCGGATTTGTCACGAGCTTGACGCTCTACGGAACTTACCTTCAGACGCCCATACCATCCTTGCGATGGATCTTCCTCCTTCCAGGGCCGTACCTTGGAGTCGGATGTGCCCTTGGGTATAGCGATATGGGTCAGCTGATACTTCTGGAATATGGCGTGGCAGCCAGCTGTCTATCGGTATTGATTTACGCTCTCGTGAGCTTTCGCGCTGGGGGTGTGCTCAATGGCTCGTCAGATTAAAAGACTTCTCCAGTCAGAATTGAAGCATGTGAGCAAATGGGTGTACGCCTTAATCTTGGTAATTTATGCGTGCATGGTGGCATTGCAGCTTAATTCTATCCCGATGTGGTTCTGTAGCCTCCGTGAGAACAGTTTCTTGGGCTTTTTCCCAGACCCGACGCTTCGGCTATCGGCAGAGGATGTCCTTCTATTTGGTAATGCAGAGGTCTTTCGCGGTCTGCTGTTCAACGTAGCCCCGTTGGCTCATGCATTGTTCTTTCCGTTCATCGCGGCTTGCATTGTGCCGCGCTTTGTCAGTTCGGGCTTTATTGAGGAACCGTGGGGGTTGTCGGCGGCTCGGGGAGGGAAGCGGGTGTGCGCTACTGTTGCGCGGGCGATACTGTCATCCCTCGCCCTTTTGGTCGCGTTTATCCTGTCGAGTGTCGTTTTGTACTGTCTTAACTGCGCAATCGTTCTGGATGCTCAGCAGTATTTCAACCTGCATGTATTTTGCTATCGACTTGTTCTTGCTGCCGCTGCCTGCCTTGCATACGTGGTCTCTTGCGTGATCGCTGTTTCCTATTTTGGGTCCGGCTTCGGTCCGATTGGCATGCTGTTGCTTGTCAACGTTGTAGCGATCTACATACAGATCGGGGCCAATTCCATGCTTCCGCTTCCAGCCTCGATGCTCATGTGGATTTGTGGCGTGACCCCGTTGGGGAATAGTCAATGCATTTCGATTCTAATTGACTGCCTAATAAACGTAGCAAGCGTTTTTGCCATTTGCTTTACCGTCGACCGATTGCGGTCGAGATTTCTTTGATTGCTTGTGAGGGATAAACATACCGAGCATACCAAATACGGGGGGCGGGCACCGTGGCTGGTGTCCGCCCCCCTGGCATGGAAGGTTTAAGCCTGTGTGGTTCGCGAACTAACGGGCCTGCTTTACCTTGGCCGCTGCCTCGACAAAAGACTTCCACAGGTTAAAGTCGGTCTCGAGCGTCTGCCAGGTGTACTCGGGGTGCCATTGCACGCCCAGGCAGAAGGGTTGACCCTCGACCTCGATGCACTCGGGCACGCCGTCGGTTGCTTGGGCGACCAGGCGCGTATGCTTGCCCAGACGATCGACACAGCAATGGTGCGCCGAGTTGGTCTGGATGAGCCTGTGCCCGCCGAGTGCGCGCTCCAGCAGCGAGCCCGGTACGACCTCGACGGGGTGCACGGGATCGTTGAGTACGTGGGTATGACGCCACTGCGTGCGGCCCTCGCGCGCGCCCAGGCTCGGCACGTCCATGCACAGGGTGCCGCCGGTGGCGACGTTGAGCAGCTGCGTGCCGCGGCAGGTGGTAAAGAGCGGCTTTTTGGCGCGGAGCACCTCGCCGACCAGCTTAAACTCAAAGCTATCGCGGATCTCGCAGCAGAGGGTGGGGTCGTAGGGTCGCTCGTCGCCCCAGCGCTTGGGGTTGACATCCGGGCCGCCGGGGATGGCGATGCCGTCGGCGATATCGACGTAATGACGGATGACCTCAATGTCCTCGGTGATGGACATCTGCAGCGGCAGGCCGCCAGCGGCAAGGATGGCATCGACAAAGACACTTGCGATTTCCTCGTTGGGGGAGAGCATCTCGGTTAAAAACGGCTCCGCCTCTTCCCAGCGCGGTGCGACGAGGATGAGTGGGCGGTCGGCGGGGGCAACGTCGACGTGCGGGGTGTAGGACGATGAGGTGCGGGTTCCGATCATGGTTGCGGCTTTCGAATCCGGGTGGACATGGCACAGGGGTGGCGCGGGGCAAACGTTACTGATGAATTTGCCCGAGTGGCAATTGGGTTAGTGGCCCTTGATGGAGTTGAGGAAGTCCTGGGCGCGCTTGGTCTGGGGATGGTCGAAGAACTCGTCGGGTGTGCCGGTTTCCACGATCTGGCCGTCGGCCATAAATACGACGCGGTCTGCTACGCGGCGGGCAAAGTTCATCTCGTGCGTAATGACGATCATCGTCATGCCCTGCTGGGCCAGACGGACCATGACCTCGAGTACCTCGTTGATCATCTCGGGATCGAGGGCACTCGTGGGCTCGTCAAAGAGCATGGCCTTGGGTTGCATGGCAAGCGAGCGGGCGATGGCTACGCGCTGTTGCTGGCCGCCCGAGAGCTGTGCGGGCACCTTATCGGCCTGCTCGGCCACGCCCACGCGGCCCAGCAGGTCCATGGCGCGCTCACGGGCTTCGTCCTTGGAGACGCCCAGCACATCAACCGGTCCCAGCATGACGTTCTGCAGTACGGTCATATGTGCAAACAGGTTGAACTGTTGAAACACCATGCCCAGCTCGGCGCGCATGCGGGCAAGGTCTTTGCCTTCCTGCGGAAGCGGCTGACCTTCGATGAGGATCTCGCCCGAGTCGATGGTCTCCAAGCGGTTGATGGTGCGGCACATGGTCGACTTGCCCGAGCCCGAGGGCCCGATCACGACGACGACCTCGCCGCGGTCGACCGAGAGATTGATGTCGTTGAGGACATGTAGATCGCCATAGTGCTTATCGACGTGTCTGAGCTCGATCAGCGGCTGATTGCCGGTTGAAGAGGTGCTCTGTGCCATGGTGCTCGGCTCCTTATGATTCGAAATGGTAAAGCGTTAGCGGATGATGGTCGCACCGGTCTTGTGCGAAACGTAGACAGCGGCCTTGTTGATCGCGACGTTGATGAGGATGTAGATGACCGCGATAACCAGGTAGACCGACACGAGGGCGTCGTAGTTGGTAATGAGCACGCGGGCATTTTGCATGAGGTCGGGGTAGCTCACCACGTAGGCGACGGTGGTGTCTTTGACTACGACCACAAGCTGCGAAATCAACGACGGAATGATAAACCGAATCGCCTGGGGCAACACGATTTTAAAGGTGATTTTAGCCTTGGAGAGACCGAGCGCCTGGGCGGCCTCGACCTGGCCACGCGGCACGGCGTAGACGCCGGCTCGGAAAATCTCGGCCAACACACCGGCTGCAGCGAGCGCGACAGGGAGCGTGAGCATCCAAAACGACGGCAGCGCAATCCTGTACTGAGGCAGCACCAAAAAGAAGAAGTAGATGAACAGAAGGCTCGGTACGCCGCGGAAGAAATCGGTGAGCACGCGGCAGGCCAGCTGCAGCGGCTTAATATCGCTCGTGCGGCCGAGCATAAGGGCCAAGCCCAGCACCAGCGCGATGGCGCCAGCGGTGAGTGCGACTTTAACGGTGCCCTCAAAGCCGGCAAGCAGGAACTTCCAGGTGGTGAGGTGCGTAAAGAAATACCAGTAGTGGACCGAAAGCTGGTCGGTCACATAAAAGCGCTGCAGTACCAGGACGGCGAGCGCGGCGACGGCGACGAGTGAGATAGCGGTGCCGATGCGAATCTTGGCGCGCATCTTGGGGCCGGGAGCCTCGTAGAGCGCATCGCGCATGGTGAGCGCGGAGGTGGAGTGCTTGCTCATCGGAGGATCCTCACCTTCTTATCGATATAGTTGCCAATGTGGCTCACCACAAAGGCCGTGCCCAGGTAGCCGAGCGCCGAGATAAAGAACGCGGCGACGCCGCCGAGCGAGCGCGTGTTGATGTAGCTCACCACGCCGGTGAGCTCCTGCGGTTTAAGCGGCACCTGACTGCCGAGCGCGGTGGTGAGC
>CAVHBE010000161.1:0-1943 GCA_963634045.1 Methanobrevibacter smithii | reverse complement strand
GAGGTTGGTCATGGGCAGCACGCTCGAGCGCAGCGCCTGCGGAATCACGATCTTGGCGAGGATACGGCTGAAGCTCATGCCCAGCGAGCGGGCGGCTTCCACCTGGCCGACACCGACGGTGTTGATGCCGCTCATAAAGTTCTCAGAGCCAAAGGCAGAACCCAAGAGCACTGTGGCGACGATGACGCAGGTGCGGTAGGGCAGGACGACCTTGAGCGGCGGCAGCGCGTAGACGACGATAATGAGCAGCGCGATGCCGGGGATGTTACGGAAGACCTGGACATACAGGTCGCCAAAGACGCGCAGCGGCTTGAGCGGCGACACGCGCATCACGGTGACGGCGACGGCCAGCACCATGGCGATGGCAAACGACTCAAGCGTCATGCCCCAGGTTGCTAGCAGCGCGTCGATATAGTTCTGGCCATAGAGCGACCAGAGCTCGGAGAGACTCATGCGGACCTCCCGCCGGTAAGGAAAGGGGCTCCCGTGTGTACGGAAGCCCCGACAACTCAGTGAGGAAACAGTTTAGCGCAATAAAGCGCATCGTGCGTTTCCGTATGGTTTCGTAGCGGCCGTTACTAGGCTCGCTGCCTAGGCGCCGATCTCGGGCAGCTCGGGAACATTGGTGTCGCCCGTACGGTCACCGATGCAGATCTGCCATAGCTCGGTCCAGGTGCCGTCATCCTCGATCTTCTTGAGGAAGTCGTTGACAAAGGCGACACCGTCGGAATCGAGCGGCAGGCCGATGCCGTAGGGCTCCTTGCTGCCGAAGGGCTTGCCGGCGATCTTGTACTTACCGGGCTCGCGGACCAGGGCGCTCTGCTGCATGTTGTTATCGATGACGTAGGCATCGACGCGGCCCTGCTGGAGTGCCTGACGTGCCTCCTCGTCGGTCTTGAACTCCTGCTGGCTGGCCTTGGGGGCGAACTCCTCCAGGATGGCGGGGCCGTTGGAGCCGGACTGGACGGCGACGTTCTTATCGGCTAGGTCGTCGACGCCCTTGATGTCGTCGTTATCGGCGAGCACCAGGATAGCCTGCTGGGTGTAGTAGTAGGGGCCGGCGAAGGAGACGAGCTTCTTGCGCTCGTCAGTGATGGTGTAGGTGGCAAAGACGGCGTCGACCTGGCCGTTCTGAAGGACGGACTCGCGCGTGTCCGAGGTCACCTGGGTGATCTCGACCTTGTTCTCGCCTAGGATGTAGTTGGACAGAAGCTGCGCGATGCCGGCATCGAAGCCACGGGTCTGACCGTCTTTCTCGTTGAGGAGGGAGAAGAGCGTGGAGGTCTGAACGCCACCGATCTTAAAGACGCCGGCGTCCTTGACGGCCGTGGCCCAGGTGCTGGCGGCGATGACATCGTCATCGGCCTTGGGGCCGTTGTCGACGAGCTTGTCGAATGCCTTGGCGTCGAGCGTGGTGGAAGCCTCGGTATCTTCGGAGCTCTTGGAGGAGCCAGCGGCGGAACCCTTGTCAGCCTCGGCGCTGGTGTCAGAGCAGCCGGCAAGACCAAGGCCGGCGACGGTTGCGAAGGTGGCGGCAACGAAGCCGCGGCGGTCGAGAACGACCTGCTGGGAGAGGTTCTTGCTCATGGGAGAACACCTTTCTCAATAAAATCCCTAGCGGTTGAGTAGAGTTATACCCTATCCCGCTCAAATAGGTCAACACGAAATAACTCAGAAACATACTTGCCTTATGGGTAATTCTACCTACCAAAAAGGGACAGGCGCCTTTGTGGTGGTTCTTGCAGATGTGGTGGCCTGTCTCGCTGCTTTGTCTCAATCTGTAACATCTGCAGCCATTTTTGCCGAGTACCTGTTACAGATCGAGATTTTCTCTTCAGGAGAATTCGAATGTCTCAATCTGTAACAGTTAGACGGGAATTCGGGCTCTAGATGTTACAGATTGAGATAATTGAGCTGTGAAAACAAAAACCTCCGCAGGGGTG